>DASXUI010000331.1:0-2498 GCA_036504955.1 Armatimonadota bacterium | reverse complement strand
CCCAGATCCGGTCTATCGCTTGGGCACCCATGGTGGTCCTCCTGGCCCCATCATAGCGATCGCCGCTACCCCCAGCAAGTCGGCCGCCGTGAGGGCACCACGGGCCTCGGATCTACCGGAAAGCTGGGTAGAGCGGCATCTCGACGATGTCCGCCGGCCAGACCGCCCTCAAGCGCTGGGCCATCGCGCGGGCCCCCGCGCCGAGCGGCTCCAGGTGGCCCGACTCCTCGGTCAGCACCGCGAGGTTGTCCAGGCGCAGCAGCACACGCTGCCGCATGGTTGACACTCCCCACTCGTGATCCCCCTCCAGCGCTCCAGGCAGGTGCCATCCCGTAGTATTGCACGTCCAGTGCGCCGTCGCTTCCACCACCGCACGCAGGAAGAGCGCGTCGGCGGAGGCCTCGGGGCAGCCCTTCACCAATTCCGCGCGGTAGGCGGCCTCCATGCGCGACGGGATCTCCGATGGCAGCCGGTTGGCGCACCAGCAGGTGGGGAAGGGAAGGCGTCCGTAGACGCCATCAAGCAGTGCATGGCGGTAGGCGCCGAACTCGAAGTCGATGAGGCGCAGGCCACCGTCGAGGAGCCGGGTGTTGTCCGGGCAGGGGTCGCCGTGCGTGTAGGCCAGGAAAGGCCCGGGCTCACTCATCGAGGCAGCCACGGCCTCCAGTGCCTTCTCGGCCTCCGACGGGAGCGCGACGCCGAGAGAGCCGCAGGCCTCGCGGAACTGGGAGTAGGGAGCGGGGGCCGGCGCGGCCTCCTTGGGTAGCGGGGGTGTCAGGGCGTCGCGCAGCCGGCGGCAGTCATCCTCCCGGCCCACCGTCGCGGAGTGCATGCGGCCCAGCGCGGCGGCGAAGGCCATCAAGGCATCACGCGCGCGGCCTGAGCTGTCGCCCAACAGGACATCGGCCAGGCTCTCGCCCTCGCCTAGGTCCTCGAGGATGATGAACCCGAGGCTCCGGTGGCCGCCCAGGAACCTGGGGCCAACCTGCGCCCTGGGGCAGACTTCGGTGAGGAGTTGGGCGCCGACCCAGTCGTTGTAGAAACGCCATGCGGGGCTTGAGGGCGGGGCAACGTCCGGGTTGAATGGGCCATCGTCATCGCCCTTGGCTTGCTTGACGACAACGCTGGCCGGCACACCCTCCGGCGCGTCCAAGATGCGGCACCGCGCGACGTGGGAGCGGCTACTCCCGCCGAGGGGTTCCATCTTCGCCAGGCGAACGGCGTGGCCGAAGGCGCCGGCCAGCGCAAGCGCGATGTCGGGGGCGAGGACCTCGAGCGGGCTGGTCTGGGCCTCGGAATCCATGGGCTCCTCCGTCAAGCCGACCGCTGAAGGGGCCTCACCTCCGGTCCCATAGGACCGAAGCCGAGGCCCCTCCGCACTACCACCAATGCAGAAGCCGATGCTCAGGACGCGCCTGAGCACCGGCTCCTCAACACAGACGGGCGCCGCCCAGCCGCGATGCGGCCTCGCGCGGGGCGCACGACTACGAAGGGCAGGCGGACCTACCGGGATGCTTGTGCTTTCGACCGCCGGCGGTCGTGAAGTCCGAGGATCGTCTTGCGGAGGCGAATGCTCTTGGGAGTCACCTCCACTAGCTCGTCGTCCCCAATGATCTCGATTGCCTGCTCAAGGCTCAGGATGCGCGGCGGAGTGAGGGCTACCTTGATGTCGCTGGTGGAGGACCGCATATTGGTGAGCTTCTTGGACTTACAGATGTTGAAGTCCATGTCCTCCGGCCGGGAGTTAAGGCCGACGATCATACCCTCATACACGGGCACGCCGGGCCCCACAAACAGGACGCCCCGCTCCTCCGCGTTCTGGATCGCGTAGGAGTTGCTGGTGCCCTGCTCCCAGGAGACCAGGAAACCCCTGGGCGGGCTGCCGAGGTCACCCGCGTAGGGCTCGTAGCCGGCGTTGATGCTGTGGAGCGTGCCCATCCCCTTGGTATCCGTCAGAAACTCGCTGCGGTAGCCGATCAGTCCGCGAGTGGGGATCAGGTACTCCAGATGGATGTTTTTCCCCTCCGGCTTCATGTCCAGCATCTCGCCCCGGCGCTGGTTCATCTTCTCGATGACCGCGCCGCTGAACTCCTCCGGGACCTCGATGTAAACGACCTCGGTGGGCTCATGGCGCTTGCCGTCAATCTCCTTGAAGATAACCTGCGGGCGGCCGGCCTGCAGCTCGTACCCCTCGCGCCGCATCTTCTCGATCAGGATGGCCAGGTGCAGCTCACCTCGTCCGGAAACCTCCAGACGGTCCGGGGAGTCCGTGTCCTCCACCCGAAGCGCGACATCTGTCTCGAGCTCCCGCATCAGGCGCTCTCGAAGATGCCGGGAGGTGCTGTAGTCACCCTCGTTGCCGGAGAAAGGAGAGGTGTTCACGGCGAAGGTCATCTTCACCACGGGCTCGTCGATGGCGATGGTGGGGATGGCTTCCGGCTCCTCGGCGTCCGCGATGGTCTCGCCGATGTGGACGAAGGGCAGCCCGGCGATAGCCA
>DASXUI010000330.1:0-5201 GCA_036504955.1 Armatimonadota bacterium | reverse complement strand
GTGGACCAGAACGCGATTGAGACGCCTCGCCTTCGGCCGCCCGTGAAGCCGGGGGGCTTGTCGGACCTGGTCGTGGTCGAGGGCACCCCGAAGGACTACGGAGCCATTACCGAGCGCGCCATCAACGAGTTCGGCGGCATCGAGCGCTTCGTGAAGAAGGGCGACCGCGTGGTGCTCAGCCCCAACATGGGCTGGATGCGTACCCCCGAGCAGGCGGCAGCGACTCATCCGGACGTCCTTCGACGGGTAGTTCAGCTCTGCGAGAGGGCAGGGGCCTCCAAGATCACCTGCATCGACTACACCCTTGACGATTGGAAGATGGCCTTCGACATCTGCGGCGCTCAGGACGCCATCAAGGGCACTAAGGCTACGCTGCTCTCTCCAACCGAGGAGCAGATGTACAAGGACGTAGACATCCCCAAGGTGATCCCCAAGGTTGCCACGGACGGTGAAGCCTACGACTGCGTCCATCGCGAGAACCGCATCTTCCAGAAGTACCCCCGCGAGATCCTCGAGGCCGACTCCTTCATCTGCATTCCCGTCGTGAAGGACCACGAGGCCGCCACCATCACCATCTCCATGAAGAAGCTGATGGGCAACATCTGGAACCGCAAGGACTACCACCGCTACGGCCTCCACGACTGCATCGCGGAGCTGAATATGCACCTGAGGCCGACGCTGATCGTCGCCGACGCCACGCGCGCCCTTCAGACTCGCGGCCCCAAGGGGCCCGGCGAGGTGACGGTCCCCAACAAGGTGGTGGTGGGCGTTGACCCCGTCGCGGTGGACTCCTACTGTACGCGGTTCCTGACCGTGAAGGGCGTCACGCCGGACGCTGTTCCCCATCTCATGCTGGCCAACCGCCTGGGGCGTGGTGAGATAGATACTGACAGGCTGAGGATCAAGGAGTTGGCGGGCCCACAGGCTGCTTAGGGGCAAGCCGAGCGAAGGGCAGCACAGGGATTCCACGGCGCCTTGCGTCCCCTGATTCCCTGGGAGAGGGGACCTAAGGGACGCATTGGATCAGGGGACGTAAGGCGAACCCAGGCGTCCCAATCAGGTTCCTAGTGCTTTGGTGGTGGGTGTACCGGCCGCCCCAGTCACGTTGCTGCTGGGGCCGCGGGTAGTCAGGAGTGGTCAATGGCTGTAGACAACCCTAAGCTGGCGCAGATTGGGGAGCAGGTCGCCAAGCGGGCGCTGACGGCTGAAGAGAAGCGCAGGATGGTGGAGAACCCCGGCAACGAGGCCTCCTTCCGGATCGTGGCCTTCCGGCGGCTGGTTCAGGTCGTGACCTTTGGGCTCTTCCTGCTCTTCTTCTTCACCACGACGGTCAACTCGCTGTACGGCGGAGGGGTGCCAAAGAACCTCTTCATGCTGCTGGACTTCCTGAATACTCTCAAGAACGGCATCGCCTCCCACCACATCGCCGTCTACGCGCTTCTGCCGGGCCTCTTCATCCTACTCCTCACTCTGTGGGGCGGGCGTATCTTCTGCGGATGGATCTGTCCCCTGGGAACAGTGATCGACATCGCGGACCGGCTCCTCTACCGCAAGGGGAGGATCTTCTACAACAAGAAGCGGACAGAGACCCGGCGGTTCCGCAACTGGAAGTACCTGTACCTGCTGATCGGCCTGGGCGCGCTGGTCTTCGGCGTGGACATCCTCACCTTCGGCGACCCGCTCTCTCTGATAACCCGCACCTTCACCTTTTGCTTCTACTCCCCCATCGCTTACATTTGGAACGGCGCGCTTAACGGGCTCGACCAGCTCGGGGCTGCCAAGCTGGTCTACCGCACGACAGGACTGGAGATGAGCCACTGGCACATCACCAACCTCGTCTACTTCAACGCCCTGCCGGTTCTGCTCATCTTCACGGGCATCATCGCGCTCTCAGCCTACCAGGAGCGCTTCTGGTGCCGAAACCTCTGCCCCTACGGCGGCCTGCTGGCGCTGATCTCCCGAGTCTCGTGGCTTCGGCACTACGTGAAGAAGGATGGCTGCATCCACTGCATGAAGTGCGAGATCCAGAGCCGGATGGGCAGCTACGAGAACCTGAGCAAGAAGGCCGAGGGAGAGATCCAGCACTCCATCAGCGAGTGCATCCAGTGCTTCCGCTGCGAGACCCTTTGCCCGCCGGACGTGATCCAGATCCAGGCCAGGGTGCCGGCTTCCATCAAGGAGGGTCTAGGTCTCGCGCCGCGCGGCGAGACACCCCGCCCCGAACCCCAGACGGACATCAACCTGGGACGCCGCCGCGTGCTGGCGTCCATCGGCGCGGGCCTGCTTTGGGGCGCTACCGCCAAGGGCGGGGCCGACAACTACCAGGGCCCGATGCGCCGGTACCCCAAGTTCAATAAGGCCATGCGGCCCCCTGGGGCGCTGCCGGAGAAGCAGTTCCTCTCCGCCTGCACCCGCTGCGCGGAGTGCATGAAGGTATGCCCCACCAACGCCTTGCAGCCCGCCTTCCTGGAGACGGGCCTGGAGGGCATCTGGACGCCTCTCCTCGTGCCCAGCGTCGGACCCTGCGCCGAGAAGTGCACTAGCTGCGGAGACGTCTGCCCCACGCACGCCATTCGGCCCTTCTCTTGGCAGGACAAGCGCTACAAGATCAAGATGGGCCTGGCCAACGTCAACCAGAGCACGTGCATCGCCTGGAACGGCGGGCGCGACTGCGTGGTGTGCGCCGAGGTCTGCCCGTACTCCGCGGTAGTCTTCCGGGACAAGATGGACGATGGCCTACCGAAGGATCCCACGCGCCCCATCAGCGACCCCGGGAACCGAGGCCGCATGAAGAGGGTTCCTACTGTCGACGAGAAGCTCTGCACCGGCTGTGGCATCTGCGAGTACCACTGCCCCGTGTTGCCCGACCACTCCATCGTCGTCTACACCTTCCAGGAGGACCGAGACTACGAGGAGCCCAAGGAGACGCCCATCGATGGCCTCTTCAGGGCGGAGTGGCAGAAGCGCAAGGAGTCCGGCAAGAACGAGGCTTACGCCAAGACGAAGGAGGACTACGACCGCCGCGCGGCTCTGGCCGGACCGTCGAGCGGTCCGCCCGCGGGCAGCGGGGCGGGTCCTCAGTAGCCCTTGGAGGACCGAGTAGCGCCTCCCTCCTGGCACCTCCACGGGTTCCCGCTTCGTGAGGGGTACGCGGAGGGGATCTCCCTGGACGAGGTCTGCTCGGAGGCTCACAGGCGACTGGACAGGGCGGAGGAGACAGGGGACGGGGCGCACTTCGGGCCCGTACCTCACTGGGCTCACCTCCTGAAGACGGAGCAGGCACCGGATGGGAGCTGGCCCTCCTGGGTCAACGCTCGCACCGGGGAGGCCCTTGGTGACCAGCGGACCTTCGCGCCCGCTCTGCTGCTGGCTAGGCTAGGCGCGGTGCTCAACTCATCGGAGTTCGATGCCGCTGTTGCACGGGCCGTCGGGCCTGACGCCGGTGCTCCTGAGTGAGCTCGTCGGCACTGGTGGGAGAGGGAGTCGTTGGTCATGGGTGGGGGTTGGTACGCATCGATGGCGTTCAAACTACCGCATTCCTATTGAGGCGGGCTTGAGGGGGCTGGCGTTGGCCCTGGCGGCCCGTTCGCTAGAGGAAGGGAATGGACGATGGGATTGGATAGAGGGGACCGGAACTCCGAGGCTGCACGAAGTCTGAGCCGACGAGAGTTCGTTAGGCTGCTCTCCGCGGCCACCGCCGGCGCGGGCTTCGTCGGGACCGCCCTCAGCGGCGTGGCGCTGACCACCTCGCAGCGCGCTGAGGCGGCGGAGGCGACCGCGGACAAGCTTGGTAAGCTGCCGAAGCGACAACTGGGCAAGCGCATGGGCAAGATGATGATCACTCCGGTCATCCTCTGCCAGGATTGGGCTCCCGAGCTCTACGGCCCGGCTATCGCCCAGGGCGTCAACTTCTTCCACAAGGCCGGCTACTGGAACGAGCAGCCGCCCGAGGTGAGGAAGCTGCCCCGTGAGTCCTTCTACTGCGACATCACGGTCGACTCCACGCCGGACCATCCGGACGATGAGGAGATGGCCTATCGCCAGGTGACGGAGTCTCTCCGAAAGAACGGCCTGAAGTACTACGACATCTACCGGGCCCACTTCGGATGGAAGAACCTGGACGCGCTCAAGACGCAGCGCGGTACCCGCCGAGCCTTCGAGCGGCTGAAGAAGGAAGGCAAGGTGAAGTACTACGGCGTGAGCCAGCACGACTACATCCCGTATCCGGAGATCATCGCGGCGCACATCGAGGAGGGCCTGATCGACAGCATGCAGGTCTTCTGGAGCTATGAGACGCCCAAGGAAACGCAGGACATCTTCGACAAGGCCCACAAGGCCGGCATCGGCATGACTGCCATGAAGGTCTACGCTCAGGGCGGCAGGAAGATGCGGGGCGACCAGGCGATGCAGGCCAAGATGAAGGCCCCTGGCATGATCGGCCGCGCGGGCCTCCGGTATGCCCTGTCCGTGAAGGGCAGCGACGGCAAGCCCATCTTCGACGCCGCCGTAACCGCCCTGCGCAACTTCGAGCAGTACGAGGACAACATGGGCTCCTTCGCCTCCAAGGTGGCGATGGCGGACGGCTTCAGCCACATCGCCTAGAGGCAGTGAGTGGCAACGGTACGTCACCACCAAGTCACCAAGACACCAAGGACTGCCAAGGCCCTGCCACAGAGGCACAGGGAGAGCCAATGGGGGGTGGGGAGGTGAGGGGGTGTGAGGGGCCTCAGCGTCCAGCCCTTGCCACTCGCTCTGGAGTGCGGCAACCGCCGACGGGGGCAGGTTGGGGCTCCACCGCACTTCGGTGCACACACACCGCATCAAGCCAGAGGCAGGAACGAGTAGAGGGGGGTGGAAAGGGAGGGGGCACAGGGCTCTCTCCCGCTTGGCCGTACTCTTGTGGGCTGTGGCCAGGGGCGTGGGACGCACGGGGGCCCGGGGGGGCTCGATGCTCGGCGTACTGAAGAGGCTCCACCGATTGCTTCCCTGGATCTACGAGGCGTGGATCTGCTGCAAGTGCGGCACTGCCAATGAAGGCGACCTCTGCGTGCAGCCAAGCTGTATGCACGAGCGATGTGAGGACTGCCAGGACGGCTGGTAGTTGGTCGAGGGGGGTGCCGGGGAGTGTTCCCAGCACCCCCCTCTGCTTCTGCTATGCCTTCTGGGGCGGGTCGTTAGGTCGTTGGGTCGTTGGGAGGGGC
>DASXUI010000329.1:0-9982 GCA_036504955.1 Armatimonadota bacterium | reverse complement strand
CCCCACCCCCTCAGTCCTTTCACCCCCTCAGCCCCCTTGGTAGTGGCTTCTAGAGGCGATGCCTTGCGGCCAGGAGTGTGTTGCGAGCCAACATCAGGTTGGTGACGGGGCCGGTGCCGCCGGGGACGGGGGTGATGGCTCCCGCGACCTCGCGGGCGGAGGCGTAGTCTACGTCGCCGGTGATGCCCGTGTCGGTGGCGTTGATGCCGAAGTCGATCACGGTTGCCCCCGGTTTGAGCCAGTCGCCCTTAATGAGGCCAGCCCTGCCCACGGCGGCAACGACGATGTCGCCCTCCCGCACCACCGCCGGCAAGTCGACCGTCCGAGAGTGGCACAGGGTCACGGTGGCGTGCTCGGCCAGCAGCAGCAGCGCCATGGGTTTGCCCACTATGTTGCTGCGGCCAACCACAACCGCGCGCCTGCCCTTGAGGGGGATATCGTAGCGCCGAAGCAGTTCCATGCCTCCGGCGGGAGTGTTGGGCACGAAGCCCTCCTGCCCCAGCGCGAGCAGGCCCGCGTTGATGGGGTGGATGCCGTCGACATCCTGCTCTGGGCGCAGCCAGCGCACCACGTCCGCCTGCGTCAGCGGCGCGGGGACCGGCAGAAGCGGTAGGATGCCATCCACAGTCGGGTCGCGGCCCAGCGTCTCCAGCGCGGCTCTGAGGTCCTCCGCGGTGGATCCGGTGGGCAGGTTCACGGCGCTGTGCTGGATGCCTACTCCCGCCAGCGTTTTGGCGATGCGCCGCGCGTACACCTCGGAGGCGGGGTCCTCGCCCACCTGGAGCGTGGCCAGGAGCGGGGCGCGGCCAAGCCGGGCAGTAAGGCCGGCCGCCTCGGCTTTCAACTCTCCCCGGATCTGAGCCGCGACACTCTTGCCCTCTAGGTCGATGGCGGCCATCAGAGCCGGCTCCTCACGGTCGCGAGCGTCGAGCTGACGCGCGTGTCCAGGCCGGCCATGGCGGCGTCCAGGCGCGCACGGGCGGCTTGGCAGACGACTTCATCCTTAATGACCGACAGGTTGATTTCGACGTTGAGTGCCGCACTCTCTAGTCCCGCGCGAGCGGAAGCAGCGGCGACGCCCGCGTCGCTGACCGCCTGGGAGTTGCCGATCTCGGCGGCGGGTTTGCAGAGGGCCAGAACCTGGGAGCAGGCTTCAGCGGTCTCCAGCGGCACCTCGCAGGCGGAGAGGAGGGCCCTCTGGATCGCGGCAGAGCGAGCCCTCTTCTGCTCGGCCTCCAGCCGGGGGAGCTTGTAGGCGGCGCTGAGGCCGCCGAAGGCCTCCACATCCTCCTGCACTAGCGCGGTGAGCCTGGCCCGCAGCCGCTCCGCCTCACTCAGCAACTGCTCTGCCTGCGCTTGCACGCCGGCGTACTTCTCCTTGCCAAGGGTGAGGTTGCAGACCATCGACACGAGCGCGGCGCCCAGGGCGCCCAGCAGGGCCGCGCTGCTCCCTCCGCCGGGGGTGGGTGCGGAGGAGGCAAGCTCCTCCAGGAAGGTGTCCAGTGTGGATTCGAGTATCATCCTTGGGCTTTCGTGGAAGGGGCAGCCGTCTCAGCGATTGGGAGGCCGGCCGGCGTTGTTAGGGTGGGAGGGGCACGGTGACCTCACCCCGTACTCTCTGTTCAGGCGGGCGGGGCGCTTCCCCTCCACTCCCTCGCCGCAGGCGCCCTGCTTGGGGCGCCGACTACCGGCGTTCGTCAACGGGGGCGGGAGCTAGCGCCAGCAACTCGTCGAGAGGGAGCAGCCGGTACCCTCGGCGGCGCACGCTGCGTATCACGTCCGGCAGGAAGTCCGCGAGCTCCTTGTTGCCGTCCTCGACTCGCAGGATGGCCCCTGGCGCTAGGCCGGCGAAGAAGGCCGACAGTGAGCTGGACTCCGTTCCCGCTCCCTTAGGCTGGCCTAGTGTGAAGGAGACGGGCCGCAGGCCGGCGACCTGTAGGACTCGCAGGCTGGCCTCGTCATCACGGCCGGGAGCCCTGACCCAAGCTGGCGCTGAGCCTACCACGGAGCGGAACAACTCCTTCAGCCTCGTCAGGTCCTCGGCCGCGAGGGGACCAGGCCTTTGGGGGAGCAGTAGCGCCAGTGGGATCCCCTTCTGGGAGAGCTCCTTCACTCTGGGAGCCTGGCTACTCAGTTGCTCTGGCGTTACGAAGAAGGTGGCGGGCGTGGCGAGCTTCGACAGCACCTGGGCGACTCGCTGTGTGCCGGGCGCGTTTGCCCCCATCTCCACGGTGATAGTCGCCGCCATCTGTTGGGTAGCCACCCGGCTCACGGGCGCGGGGGGAGGGGCCGTCGAGGGGTCCGCCGGCTGTGCGGGTGGCGGCGGCTGGGTGCCTGGTCCGGTGACATAGATCACGCGGTCCAGCGACCAGCCTCCCGCGCCCTTGGAGAGGTGGACTGCCGCGCCGTAGGTGCCAGGATGGTCGGTGTCCTGGCTCTGATACCGCAGCGTCACCTCGGCCTCCGAGCCCTGGATGCGGACCGGGTCAAGGGCGACGTAGCCCGGCAAGCGCGTGAGGACCGGGTTGGCCGAGGGTGGCATGCTGACCAGCTCCAGCCCCTCCAGCGGCAGCAGCGCCTTGGGGAGGTTGCGGTCGAGGACCACCACCTCGCGCGCGTCCTTCACCAGGTTGAGGGCCGGGAAAGCCGGTGCGGGCGGCCCGCCTCGGCCCCGCAGGGCCCAGTCGAGCGCCTTCGATAGAACAAGGTCAACCTCCGGACGCGAATCGGGCGTGCCAGGTGCCGAGACCTTGCCGCTGGCCTTGGACCACCACTCCTCGAAGGCCCAGAGATCGCGGAGGCGGTCCACGACGGAGGCATCGGGGGAGAACTGGCGTTGGAGGCCGGTGAGGCGCACCAGGGCCCGGTGAGAGGCTGCCTGAACCGCCAGGTCATCGTCGCGGAGCAGGCGCAGCAGCACCGGCACGGCCGAGCGCTGGCCAGCGGTTCCCAGCGCCGTCGCCACGGCCCACCGAAGACCGGGGTCGTTGCGGTCGGCGATCTCCTTCAGGGCATCGACCGCCTGGGCTGACTGCGTGAGGCCCAGGGCAAGAACCAGTTGCGGCCCCAGCGGCGTCGTCTGAGGGCGCAACTGGTCCCTGAGTGCCTTCTGCAGAGCGGGAACAGCCTTGGCGCCTCGGACTCGGGCCAGCATGCGGGCAGCAAGCGCCCGGACCTGGGTTGCCTCGCGCGGATTGTCGAAGCGCGCCTGGGTCTCCGCAAGCCCCTCCGGCATCAACTCCAGCAGCATCTTCTCCAGCCGCTGAAGCTCCTCCACGCCGAGAGTGGAGCCTCCGGCCCGGAGATAGAGGGCCTTGGTGGCGGGGATCTCCTGGCCGGTCACCTCCTTGCGAAGGGAGGTCCGCTGGGCTTCGCCGGTGGCCATCAGCGCCCGGGCGATCCAGGCGTCCAGCTTCGGCGCCGCGACAGGAGCCTTGCCGACAGGCGCGGGCGGTGGGCTCGCGGCCGGCGGCGCCGCCGACGAAGCGTGAGGTGAAGGCAGCAGCAGGCTGCCGAGGAGGGCGGCGAGTGGTCCTAGTCGGGGGATGACGGGTCCGCCCCCACATCCACTTGGTGTATACACGGCTCGACTTGTCATCATCCACATGATAGCTCAAGCAGCGGCTTCATGCTTGGGGGAGCGCTGGAGCGGGAGGGAGCACGGGGCATGCGTGGGGGCTTGATGAGCGGACCCGCCGCCGGTCGCGCGAAGGTCAGGTGGGGGGTCCAGAGGGATATCCGGGGCCCAGCGAGGAGGTGGCCGGGCCCCGAGGGGGTGTATCGGGAGCGGAGGGGCTAGTTACCCATGCGCTCCATCACCTTCTTTATGAAGGGGCCCATCGGGCCCATCCGCGCGGCCATGGCCGGCCCCATGGTCTTCATCATTGCCTTCTGTTGCTCCGGCATGGCGTCCATGCTTTTCACGGCCGTGCCGATCAGGTCCAGCTTCCACTTGCCCTTTTCCTTGGCCATGACAAGCTCAGGATCACCGCCGCCGCCCCCCATCATTAGGCCGCTGGAGGACAGAGGCTTCTCCAGGGTCACCGTGGCGGTATCACCCTCTATGGTCTCACTCTTGACCACGGGCTTCTTCTTGTCTTCAGGCTTGGCCGAGTCCACCGCCTTGGTCATCGCGTCCAGGAGTTGGTCCGGGAAGACGCTAGCTGACTCCTGGGTCAGGAGAGCCCTGAACTTGGTCTTGTCCTTGGCGATCTGCGCCGCGTAAAGATCCATGACCGTCTTGGAGGGGGTAGAGCGCAGGACGAACCACCACCCGGCGCCTCCGCCGGCCACGATCAGCACCAGAAGGAAGGCCAGGATTGGGCCCAGAGGGGACCGGCTGGGTTCCGCGGACGGCGCGGGAGTGAAGCCTGGGCCCGGCTGAGGCGGGACGGGGCTGGGTCGGGGCGTGGGGCGGGCAGTCGCCAAGGAGGCGCCGCAGGCGAAACACTGCGGGTCCGTGGGCAACACCGGCTCCCCGCACTGAGGGCATCTGCCGCGCTCCGGAGCTCCTCCGTCGGAGAGGTCTCCGGGCCGAGGCCTGGTCGGTGGCGTGCCGGGTGTGGTGAGGTCCTGCACGCCGGCCATCGGCGCCGAGGCCGAGGGGAGATCATCCACCTCCTGGAGCGTTATCTTGCTGGGGCCCGCGGCTGGAGCCCCCGCGAGTTTGCTCAGGCGGTCCTGGGCCTGCTTGTACCCGGGGTCAGCGTCCAGGCTGGCCTTATAGGCGGCACCGGCCTCGTCAGATCGGCCCAGCCGCTCATAGACCATGCCCAGGTTGTAGTGGACCGACGCGCTCTCAGGGCTCAAGGCCGCGGCGGCCTCTAGTTCGCCCAGTGCCCGCTGGCTGTCTCCGGCCATGCTCAGAGCGATGCCGTACATCTCTCTGGCCTTGGGATCCGTGGGCGTGGCCTCGGCGGTCTCCTGCAGCAGCGCCACGGCCTCCTGTGCCCTTCCGGCTTTGAGCGCCTCTATCCCTCGTTGAAAGGTGTTCGAACCCGATTCCATTGGTGGGTGACCTCCCTTTGCAGATACCTTCGCCAGCCGACCGCATACTCCTTACGCCAACTCGGCGCACCCAATCGTACCCGATCACCCAGATGCGGGTGGTCCGGCAGCGGGGTTGTTCCCGGCCCGATAGCGGCGTACGGCCTGAGGAGGAGTGCCGCGCGCGGCGGCTCTCAAGGTCGGTCTGCAACGGCATCCACCTTAGGATTGACTGTGCAGAGGGCCGCCAGGTTCAGTTGCGGCGCCGTCTGCCCAGGGTCGCCGGTCGGGCCAGGCCCACTTGGGCAAGCGAGGCCAGTGGCCCAGCCCTGGTGGCGCGAGCCTGTCGCCCCGTGCCATCCAGGAGCACCGTGCTATAATGGCGGCAACATATGTTCGGCCGGCTCGCGTCCGTTCCGGCTCTCCCTCGGGCGTCAGGGCGGGCCATGGTTTCGGTTGTCGGGCAGAGACCTCATCTCGGCGCCCGGCGGGCGCCTCGACTCACGGAGGAGCGGATGGAGCCCCTTCATCTTGGGAGTTGCAGCATCTACGTCGGCACCTGTAGCTGGAAGGACCACACCCGCTTTTTCCCTGAGAAGCTCCCAGACCCTCAGAAGATCGCCTTCTATGCCGAGCACTTCCCCTTCGTGGAAGTGGACTCGACCTACTACGGTATGCCCTCCGCGCGCAACGCCGTTCTGTGGGCGGAGCGCACACCGCCGGGCTTTCTTTTCGGCTTCAAGGCGTACCGGGTGATGACGCTGCAGGGCCGCCACGAGGACGGGCGCCGGGTGCCCGAGGAGCCAACCCCCGAGCTGTTCCAGCAGTTCTCCGAGGGGGTCCGCCCGCTTCAGGAGGCCGGCAAGCTGGCCTACGTTCTGCTCCAGTTTCCGGACTGGTTTCTTCCCTGGAAGCAGAACGCGAAGGCCCGCGAGCCCTTCGAGTACCTGGCCGCCTGCGCCGAATGGCTGCCCGGTCTTCCGCTGGCCGTGGAGTTCCGCAACGGCTACTGGTTCCAGGGTGAGCGAGCGGAGCAGACCCTCCGCTTCCTGTCGGACCACAATCTAGCCTACACCGTGGTGGACGAGCCCCAGGTCGGCGTCTCCCGCAGTGCCCCGGACGTTCAGGCTGTGACCTCTGAGCTCTCCGTGATGCGCTTCCATGGCCGCAGGACGGACGTCTGGGCGCAGCGGGGCGTGGGGGTGGCGGACCGTTTCTCCTATGACTACTCAACCGAGGAGCTGCAGCCCTGGGCCGATCGCCTCGCTGCCCTGGCGCGGGAGACCAAGCACCTCTTCGTAGGCTTCAACAACTGCCACCACGACTTCGCCGTGAACAACGCCAAGCAGCTCATGCAGATGCTGCTGGACCTCTAGAGCGTCTTATGCACTTTGGCACCGTCTGTGCGGTCTAGAGGGCATTTGTGGGCACTCAATGAGTTGGGCGCGGTACTATCAGTGCCGAACTGGCCCAAGCCAGCGCAAGATGCTACGCTTGCTGCATATTGGCCACAAGGTATGCCAACCAGAGTGCATGACACGCTCTAGCCCCTCAGGCGGGATCCCGGGGCGCATCAGCGTCGCCACGCCGCGCGTCCCCCTGGGAGTCAAGAAGGCTAACGACTCGTCAGAGACAGCCTGACCCTGAATCCTTGGGTGGGGACCGCTCGTCTGATGATCTTGAGGCCCCTACGCTTCGGCCGCGCCTCCTGCTCCATGTCCCCCGAGGTGCGCACTAGGTCGCTTCACAAAGCCGGGCATCGAGTATATGCAGCCTGGACGGCGCAAGGGTCACTCCCCTTGGTCCGCTAGGGCGTGCACGGCCTCCGGCCCAACTAGCCTAGGGCTGCGCTGTTCACGAGAGCGTGTAGAAGCCCGCGCCCTGCACGACGCTCAAGCGCCCCGTGCATGATGCGGGTTAGGCAGGAGCAACCCACTGGCCCCCAAACATGGATGTCCCAGGCATCGCACAGCCCAGGAAGAGGGCCCGCGCGCTTGCCTGGCCGGCAGTCTAGGGACGACGCTCTTTTGGAGGGCCTCGACTGAGTGCGCGCTGCCAGAAGGAATCTTGGGGGCGGCGCCGTAATGAGGGACACAGGACATCGTGTGGAGCTTCGGGTCTTTAGGGGGACCCGCTAGCATGGGTTCCAGGTCCGAATCGAGGGGGCTTCCACACGGGTCACACGAGTTCTCTGCAAGGCCAAGAGAAGAAGGGAAAACCAAATGAAACTGCGGTCACTGGTGGCCGGCATCGGCGCTCTGGCGATGCTGGTGAGCCTCGGCACCGCCCGTGCAGCGGTAGATAAGGTGGTCTACAGGGACGCCAACTACAAGCTGAGCTGGGCTAACGCCGACATGTCCGACCAGCTCGCTACTTACCTGGCCGGCAAGGGTTACACCCAGGTGGACGCCGCGGGCCTCCGCGCGTTCTGCCTTAAGCACATCGCGGACCATGCTCCGAGCGTCATCGTCATGGCCAACGACGTTGCTCCTGACACGGTTATGGACCCCGTAGGGGCCAACAACGACCCGAACCCCGCTAGTACTTATCTGTCCTACCTCAACAACGGTGGAAAGGTAGTCTACCTGTTCGACTGGCCGTGCTACTACATCGGCCTGGCGGACGGTACCAACCTGGCTTGGAACGACACCGGCGCCAACCGGGCCTTCGGCTTCTGGGCCTGCCGCTGGAACGGTGGCGTCACGACCGACGACAACAAGCCGGTTGTCTTCACCGACGAGGGCAAGAAGTGGGGTCTCACCAAGGTGTGGCAGAGCAAGCGCGCCGCTCTGGTGACCGATATCGACGTCGTGTTGGGTCATCCCCAAGGGGTTGACGCGGCCGCGATGCCCTGGGAGAAGCTCTTCACCTGGGGTCGCCCTGGCTCCGGCTTCATCTACATGTACGACCTGCCGGCCGGCGATGCCGCGAATGGCGGCAACCCCGTGCAGACCGAGCCCTGGGATGATCGCGACATGGCTCAGATCGACGCCGTCGCCAGCTACTTCCCGGACACCTCCGCTACCCTCTACGGAATCAAGGGAACCATCAAGGACGCCGCTGGCAAGACCGTGGCTGGCGCCCGCGTAAACGTGACCGCTGAGGGCAAGACTGGTACCCGCTCCCTGGCCGCCGCTGACGATGGTACCTTCTCCCTGGGCGTCCCCAACGGCACCTACTACCTCTCTCCCGTGGGCGCTGGCCTGGACATCGTTCCCGGCGGCACCAAGGTCGTTGTCAACGGCGCTGACGTCACGGTTACCGTGGACGCCATCGTGCTTCCCTCCGTGATGCTTGGCACCGCCGACGGCGTCACCTGGAAGCTGCTTGACTACGCCGACGCGGGCGATGCTACCGCCCTCGCCAAGGACGCCAAGGACTTCGCTCCGGCCGATCCCGCCTTCAACGACTCCTCCTGGGCCGCTACCAAGGTGCCTGGCGACCTAACTAACGCCGCCACCACCGACCCGGTGCTCGGTACCAACACCTACTTCTGGTACCGCAGCTCCAAGTTCAAGATCAGCGATGCTCTGAAGGCCGTCAAGACCCGCTTCCTGGTTCTTGACAACTACAACATCGACGATCAGGACTGGACCTACCTGAACGGACACCTCCTCGGCACCCGCCAGGATGGTTGGAACAACGAGCGCGTCTACGCGGTCGATCCTGCCTGGGTCAACTGGGACGGCGACAACGTAGTGGCGATCAAGGGCTACCAGGGTGGCGGCGGCGCGGGCATCAGCTCGGCTAACGGCACCGGCGCTCCTCGCCTCCGCGCGGGCTCCGCTTACACCGGCGCCATCTCCGGTAAGGTCACCCTCAAGGACCTCCCCAACGTTCCGGCCGGCTTCCAGGTCCTCATGACCGCAGCCGACGGCACCAAGACGACCCTCAACCCGACCGGTGATGGCACCTACCGGATCAACGACGTCGTGCCTGGCACCTACACCCTGACCCTCACTGGCGGGGCCGTGGGCTCCAGCACTCCCGCTTCTCTGTCAGAGACCGTCGTAGCCAGCAAGTACATGCACGACCAGAACTTCACCATGCTCTACAAGGCGTTCCCGGTGCTGCCGGCGGTGGTGGACAAGGCTGTCTACTACGACGACACCCTGGGCGTTGGCTGGTTCCCTCTGGCCGAGGGCGCGCGAGTTCGCGACTGGTTCGTCGGCAAGGGTTACAAGGCCCTTGACGCGGCCGCCCTCAAGACCTTCATGTCGGCCCACGTCACCAGCAAGGTCCCGAGCGCGATTGTTCTGGCTCAGGACATCCTTCCCGATAACGTGGTGGACATTACCACCGGCTCTGTCACGAAGGCCGGCCTCGTCAACCAGTACATGGACAACGGCGGCCGCCTCGTCCACTACGGCGATATCCCCTTCTACAACATCGCCAAGATGGACGGCACCGGCAACTTCACCGCTGGCGACGCAGGCTCCACCACCATCCTGGGCTTCAGCGCTGGTGGCGGTACCCGCGACGTCAACGACACCGTCGTCAACTCACTCTACGGCAACGCCCTCGGGATGAAGTCGTCCTGGCCCAGCGTTCGCCCTGCTCCCACCACCGCCGTGGACGTCGTCCTCGAGTCCGCGAGTGGCGGCGCCGCTGGATGGATCAAGTTCTTCCCCACCAGCGCCGGTCCTGGCTACTTCGCTCGCCTCGTTGACGTGGGCGTCACCGCCGATACCCTCGGCGACAACGCCCTGGCCGATGGCCAGAGGCTTGCCGAGCTCAACGGCAAGTACAACGGCCCTGGCCTGGCTGAGGCTGGCGGCACCGTTACTCCTCCGGTGGCCTTCGGAGACCTGAACGGCGACGGTAAGGTCAGCATCACCGACGTCGTGACCGCCCTGCGCGGCGTGGCTGGCCTGGTGACGCTCACCGACGCCCAGAAGCTGGCGGCGGACGTGAACGGCGACGGCAAGTTCAACATCTCCGACGTGGTCATGATGCTCCGCTTCGTGGCCGGCCTGATCACCAAGTTCCCGGCGGC
>DASXUI010000328.1:0-8308 GCA_036504955.1 Armatimonadota bacterium | reverse complement strand
CATCCACGGCGCCGCCTGGCTCGCGCCCCTTGATATCCACCCACACCCCTCTCACCGGGGCACCTCGGCGCGGATCGCCAGGCCAGCCCACCCGCTCATCGGGTGTTGAAGGAGTGCCCCCCAACCCCGCTTGGGAACCCGCCCCCTTCGGCTCTGGCTCGGGCGTCTGTGAGGTGGGCCCAGGATTGGGGCACGGCCGATGCCAATCTGTGGTGCGGCGCGACCGGGCAGCCCCCGGCCAATGTCCTCGCGGCCTCCTGTGCCCTACCATCGCTCCTGGTGTGTCAGCTCCCCAAGCGGCCTTCGAGGCCTTGGCGAGGGGGCTTCGGCGGGGTAGCCGATGGGGAGCATCGCTACGGGGCGCAGGGGCGGGGCTATGCCGATGACCTCTGACACTGCATCGTCGAAGAAGGCTCCCACCCACACGGTCGCCAGTCCCAGGTCTCTGGCGGCCAGCATCGCGTAGGTGCACGCGATGGTGGCGTCCTGCACGCAGTAGAGCCCTTCGCCGCGGGGCCCGTACCGCTCGCCGGACCGCCGGGCGTCCGCGCAGAAGACCAGGACCACCGGTGCCTGCGTCAGGAACCCCTGGCCGCCCGCCGCCTTCGCGAGCCGTGCCCGCGCCTCCGGGTCGCGCACCACCACCACGCCGTACCCCTGGAGGTTCCCGGCGGACGGCGCGGAGTTCACGGCTTCCAGGATCCTGGAAAGCTTTCCCTCCTCTACCTCACGCGTTTCAAAGGCCCGCACCGAACGTCTCGCGGCGAACAGCTCGAACAGCTCCATGAAAGCCCTCCTTCGTAACAGCACCCTGAGTACCTAGCTCAGACCATCATACCAATCTTGGCCGAGGGCCGGGTACCCGTCTCGCCGGGCCGAGCGTCGGTGGAGCGGAGAGACCGCCCCCTCGTAACGGACGAACGGTCTCCCGCGCGACACGCGGGGCGCTGACCACCCGTGCGTCGCTCACATCTGAACTTGCCGCCCGCTTGCCGGCAGCGGTGACGAGGGTATATCCAAGCTGGTAGGCGCGCCGAGCTACCCCATTCAGGTGCGCGCGCCTGGGGCCGGGGCCCCACAGTGGGGGCACACATTGGCCGGCTGAGCTCGGCCTACCGCCGCTAGCCTTGGAGGGAGATCAATATGGCAGCATCGACCAACCCACTGCAGAAGCTCGAAGGCTTCGGCCAGAGCATCTGGCTGGACTTCATCCAACGCAGCCTGCTCTCCTCAGGGGAGTTCCGGGGACTCATCGAGCAGGACGGCCTGAGCGGGGTGACCTCAAACCCTTCCATCTTCGAGAAGGCAGTGGCCACCGGCGACTACGACGAGCAGATTCGCACCCTGGCGCGCGAGGGCCGTGGTACCGCCGAGATCGGCCGCGCCATCATGGTGAGGGACGTCCAGGACGCCGCCGACCAGCTTCGACCGCTGTACGAGGCGCGGGAGGGCAGGGACGGCTTCGCCAGCCTGGAGGTCTCACCTGACCTGGCAGCGGACACGCCCGGCACCATCTCGGAAGCGCGACAGCTCTGGGCCGCCTTGGACCGCCCCAACGTGTTCATCAAGGTGCCTGCCACGCGGGAAGGCCTGCCCGCCATCCGACAGCTCATCAGCGAGGGGATCAACGTCAACGTCACGCTGCTCTTCGGGCTAGAGCGCTACCGGGAGGTCGCGGAAGCCTACATCGCGGGGCTTGAGGACCGGCTTGCCCAGGGCCAGCCCATCGGCCGCGTAGCCTCCGTCGCCAGCTTCTTCCTGAGCCGTATCGACGTTCTGCTGGACCCCAGACTGGAGCAGTTGGCGCAGGGAGAGCGAGACAACCCCGAGGGGGTCCGAGGGCTGAAGGGGCAGGTCGCCATCGCCTCGGCCAGGGTAGCCTACCGGATCTACCGGGAGCTCTTCGAGGGCAAGCGCTTCCAGGCCCTCGCCGGGGAGGGCGCGCGCCCGCAGCGGCTCCTCTGGGCCAGCACCGGCACCAAGAACCCGGAGTACAGCGACGTGAAGTACGTGGAGGCACTGATCGGTCCCAACACGGTCAATACGCTCCCAAGGGAGACCCTTGAAGCCTATCGCGACCACGGGAACCCGGAGCACCGCCTCGAGACGGAAGTAGACCAGGCACAGGCCGTGCTGGACCGCCTCCCAGAGCTGGGGATTAATCTCCTTGATGCCACCCAGCAGCTCGAGCGGGAGGGCGTGAGGAAATTCGTGGACTCCTTCACCGGCTTCACCACCACCCTGGACGCCAAGCGCCAGCAGTCCCTGGCCCTCAGTGCCGCAAGGGGCAAGGGGCAAGGGGGCTGAGGGGGCTCAGGGGACTGAGGGGACTTAGGGGAAAGGCCTCAGATTCACACCTGGGGTTCTGCCCTGAGTCCCCTGAGTCCCCTGAGTCCCCTGAGTCCCCTCAGCCCCCTTGCCCTTGGTCGTCCTACTCGGACTCCAGGACCTCTCGGACCTTGCGGGCTAGGGCGTCGGTGGTGAAGGGCTTGGGGAGGAAGGCGACGCCTCGGTCCAATACCCCGTGCTGCGCGATGGCGTCGTTGGTGTAGCCGGAGACGAAGAGGACCTTGGTGGCCGGGCGGATCTCCTGGAGTCTGGCCGCCAACTCGCGACCGTTCATGCCCGGCATGATCACGTCCGTGATCACCAGATCGATGTGTTCAGACTCCGCTCTGAACAGCTCAAGCGCTTCAGTCCCCTGACTAGCGACCAGGACCGTGTAGCCGCTGGTCCCCAGGATGTGCGAGAGGAGCGCGCGTACCGCCTCATCGTCCTCCACGATAAGGAGCCTCTCCGTTCCGCGGGGCGGCGTGGGAACCTGGCTACTGGCCATGACGGCGCTTGGGGCTCCACTGACGGCCGGAAGGTAGACCCTGAAGGTGGTGCCCTTACCCACTTCGCTGTAGACCCATACTCCGCCGCCGCTCTGCTGCACGATCCCGTAGACGGTGGAGAGCCCCAGGCCGGTGCCCTTGCCCTTCGCCTTCGTGGTGAAGAAGGGCTCGAAGATGTGAGACAACACCTCTTCGTCCATGCCGCAGCCGGTGTCGCTGATGGCCAGCATGACGTGGGGGCCGGGGGTGATGCCGGTGTGCTGGCGCGCGTAGGTCTCATCCAGGTCCACGCTCACCGTCTCCAGGGTGAGCTTACCACCCTGGGGCATCGCGTCTCGCGCGTTGACGGCTAGGTTCAGGAGCACCTGCTCCATCTGGCTGGGGTCGGCGCGAATGGTGTACAGGGCGTCCGCCAGGTGGGTGGTCAGCTCCACGTCCTCACCCAGCAGCCGCCGAAGCATGCGGTCCATGTCCAGTACCACGTTGTTGAGGTCCAGAGTCTGAGGGGTCTCGACTTGCTTGCGGCTGAAGGTGAGGAGCTGGCGGGTAAGAGCGGCGGCGCGATCGGTCGCCTTCCGGATCTCGCCCAGATGCCGGGCGCTGGGGCTGGACTCCTCCATCCGGGAGAGGGCGAGGTCGGCGTAGCCGGCGATGGCGGTGAGGAGGTTGTTGAAATCGTGGGCCACGCCGCCCGCCAGCCGGCCGATGGCCTCCATCTTCTGCGCTTGGCGCAACTGCTCCTGAAGGCGGGTCCTCTCGGCCAGCTCTCGCCGGCGCTCCGTGAGGTCGCGTGCCACGACGTAGAGGAGCGGCCCTCCTTGGAGGTTGGCCGCGCTCAAGCTAACCTCGAAGTGGAGGTCAGAGCCGTCGGCGCGGAGGCAGTGCCACTCGAAGAGCTGCGGATCGCCACTCAGAGCCCGCGAGATGCGCTGCCTGGCGGCCTCCTCGGAAGGTCGGCCGTCGGGCTGGACCTCGGGAGAGTGCTCCCAGGGGGCCTTCCCCAGGAGGTCTTCCCTTCGTTCGAGCCCCAGGGAGGCTGCCGCCCTCGGATTGCAGTCCACAATCTTCTCGTCGCGGATCAGCATGATCGGGTCGAGGGCGGACTCGAACAGGGCCCGGTAGCGCAGGTTGCTGTCCCTGAGGGCTGCCTCGGCCTTCTCGCGCTCCGTCACATCGCGGAAGAAGACGGCGATGTGGCTCGGCGCCGTCTGGACCGCGTGGACCTCATAGGCGCCCTCGATGCCCTGCTCGTTGTAGCTAACCTGAAGGTCCTGGTGTGGTTCCCCGGTGCGCGCCACCCGGCGGTAGGTCTCAGGCACCGACGTCTCGATGAGCGCCGGAAAAGACTCCTCCAGAGTCTTCCCCACGAACTGGGAGTGATCGACACCCAGGATGACGTCGGCCGACTGGTTGGCCCCCAGGAATACAAGCCTGTCGTCCTCCGTGAGCTCGTAGAGGTGAGCGCCATAGGGGGCCGCGTTGATGATGGATTGCAGGCGGGCAACACTATCGATCATCGCTCTCCCACCTCCCACCGGCGGCGACGGCCGGCGTCGGGGCAGTCTGGGTGCCAAGCTTTGGCCGCGGTACGAAGGAAAGGCCTGTGCCAACTCGCGTGACGCACGACGCACCGGTGCCTCTTGCTTCCGTCGGTCCTGGCTCGCGGTGGAACGCCGACGCAGCCACCCGGCCGGTGGGCAGGTAGTTTATCCAGTCCTTTGCTCGCCCTACATGGAGCCCCCCAACCATAGGCTTACCCCACTCCTTCGATATCGACCGAGGCTGACCCCCTAGCCTACCAGCCTGCCATCCCCGCCCGTAGTGCGGCCTGACCCGCATCACCCACGAGGCGATGGCGCGTCGTGCATCGGGCGGGCTAGAGATCCGGACGGTTGGTCCCAACCGGGTGGCCGGGGAGCCGGATGCCCTCCGCCGTCTCTGGCGGACCGGTTTTCGATGGCGCGCCCCGTCGCGGCGCGCGAGCCATGCCCGGTGATCCTGTATATCGGCCCGTCGATACGATGCCTAGAGCCGTGGAAGGGCTGACTGCTAGTCCGCAAAACGCACGAGGCGCAAGCGCCTCGTGCATGGCGCGGGCTTCCACCCGCTCTCGTAGATCATGCAGGCTAGGGGTACGGCCTGATGGGGCCCTCGTGCCGGCGCGCAGACCAGTGTTCCAGCGCGGCGCCGAGACGGCGCCGTAGCTTGGCTCCCGTGGCCGCGTCGCCCACACCCGAGCGTCCGCTGGGCGACGGGCGAAGGATGCCGTCCGCTCGAAGCGTGCCGCCGCGAAGGAGTGTGGACTCCCCAAGTGGTAGCGTTACCATGAGCACCGGGGACCGAGGCCGCCATGTTCGGCGGAAGCCCGTGACGCCCCGCCAAGGTACATCGCACACTCCCAAAGGAGACCGCATGCCCACCTCTCGACGCAGGTTCATACACCAGGCCGCCGCCTCGGGACTGGCTCTGGCGGAGCTGCGGAAAGCCCCCCAGGCCCAGGCGAAGGAGGATGACGGACCCTTCTCGGGTTCCGAGGAGTCCCTGAGCCAGTATCGCTACCCGGCATGGTTCCGCGATGCCAAGCTCGGTATCTGGGCGCACTGGGGGCCCCAATCCGTGCCCATGGCAGGCGACTGGTATGCCCGGCAGATGTACGTTCAGGGCCACACGCAGTACCAGCACCACCTAGAACACTACGGACACCCCTCCAAGCTCGGCTACAAGGACATCATCCCCCTGTGGAAGGCGGAGCGCTGGGACCCGGACGGCCTGATGGCGCTCTACAAGCAGGCCGGCGCGCGCTACTTCGTGAGCATGGGGTGCCACCACGACAACTTCGACCTGTGGAACTCCCGGCACCACCGATGGAACGCGGTTGAGATGGGCCCCCAGCGAGACGTGGTGGGAACGTGGCAGAAGGCCGCGAGGAAGCTGGGCCTGCGCTTTGGCGTCTCCGAACACCTGGGCGCCAGCTTCACCTGGTTCCAGGATAGCCACCGTTCCGACAAGACCGGGCCCCTGGCGGGCGTCCCCTACGACGGCGCCAACGCGGAGTTCCAGGACCTCTACCACTGGCCGGCGGCTCCCGGCGACACCGCCTGGTATAGCACCGACGCCCGATGGCACCAGGAGTGGCTGCGCAGGATCACCGACCTGGTGGATCGGTACCAGCCGGACTTGCTCTACACGGATGGCGGAATCCCCTTCGGCGACGTGGGACACGGCCTGGTGGCCCACCTGTACAACCTGAAGGCTCGGGGCGGCGACACGCAGGCGGTCTACACCTGCAAGCAGGAGTCCAAGGGGATGTGGGTGCAGGACCTGGAGCGCGGCGTGATGGCCGCCGGCAGGCCGGAGCCGTGGCAGACCGACACCTCCATCGGGGACTGGTTCTACAACCAGAACTGGAAGTACCGGGGCGCCGACTGGGTGATCCACATGCTGGTGGACATCGTCAGCAAGAACGGCAACTTGCTGCTGAACGTGGTTCAGCGGCCGGATGGCACCCTCGATCCGGAGGCCCACCAGGTTCTGGAGGGGATGGCGGCCTGGATCGCTACGAACGGGGAGGCCATCTACGGCACCCGGCCCTGGGGCCTCTACGGCGAGGGTCCCTCGAGGGCGAAGGGCGGGCACTTCAACGAGGACTACGCCTACGGCCCTCGCGACGTACGCTTCACCACCAAGGGCGACACGCTGTACGCGACCGCCCTCGGCTGGCCGGAAGACGGCACGCTGCGGATCCGCACGCTGGCGCGAAACGCTCCCGGCATCGCGGGCGAGGTGGATCGCGTGGAGTTGCTGGGGTCGCCGGGCCGGCTGCGGTTCACGCGCACCCCTGAGGCTCTGGAGGTCTCTCTGCCGGACGCGAGGCCTGGGGAACATGCCTTCGTGTTAAGAATCCGCGGCCTGAAGCCAGCGTCCAGCCGGCCCGTCGCCCCGCCCGACCCGCCGGAGAAGGTCTCGGCCAGGGGCGACTGCAGGCTCCTGGCCGCGGCGGCCACACTTCAGGGGCGCCTTCAGGTCCAGGGCGGCTCCGAGCAGAACATCGGCTTCTGGGATGACGCCAAGGACACTGCTTCTTGGCGCGTTCAGTTCGACGCTCCTGGCGACTACGCCGTCACCGCGCGTATCGCCACCGCCAACGGTCCCACGTCCTGCGCCCTGGCGGCCGGTACCGGCGCCTCCCTCACCTTCGAGGTTCCGCTGACGGGCGGATGGGACCGCTTCCAGGATGTGGCCGCCGGCACCCTCCACGTCCCCGAAGCCGGGGTGCGGACGCTGACCCTGGGCTCGGCGGACCCAGGGCGCTGGAAGGCGATGAACCTGGCCTCTCTCACACTGGTCAAGGTGAAGTAGCCCGGCGGTTGCCTTCGCGGCCTTGCGACAGCCTAGCTCCGCCGCACCTGCGCTTCGCCCCCCGCCACGGTCCCTTCCCTTGCCCGTGCCCCTGGGCTACAACTCAGGGCAGAGCTTCTGGCATGTGCGGACGGAGCGTTGGGAGGGATCAGGGGGATGAGCATCGTCGAGGCGAGGGAGCGGTTCGAGACCGAGGGGTACGTGGTGGGGCGGGGCCTCTTCAGTCCCAGCGAGGTGGCGGACCTGCGCGAGCACTACATGGAGCTGCGAGAGTCCGGCACCTACGCGGGCGACTTCGATGGCGTGGACATTGGGAGCGCCGACCCATTGAAGCGGTACCCGCGCATGATCCACATGCACCGCTGGGACGAAGCCAGCCTGAAGTGGCTCATTGACTCACGGCTGAACCAGTGGCTGACGGGTCTGGCCGGCGCCGAGCCCTACGCGGTGCAGACGATGCTCTACTTCAAGCCCGCCGGAGCGCGCGGCCAGGCGCTGCACCAAGACCAGTTCTACCTGCGGGTGGAACCGGGCACCTGCCTGGCGGCCTGGCTGGCTCTGGACGCCTGCGACGAGGAGAACGGCTGCATGCGAGTGGTGCCCCGCAGCCACAAGCTGCCCGTGCTCTGCACCGTGAAGGCGGACACCACCCAGAGCTTCACCGACGTCACCGTGCCCGTTCCCGACAGCCTGGAGGCCGTGCCGGTCCTCATGGATGCCGGAGACGTGCTCTTCTTCAATGGCTCCGTGATCCACGGAAGCTACCCCAACACCAGCGAGACCCGCTTCCGGCGCGCCCTCATCGGCCATTACATCGTGGGCGAGGCCCAGAAGGTGGCGTCCTACTACCACCCCGTGCTGCGCATGGACGGCTCGGAAGTGGAGCTGGGGGTGAGCAGCGGCGGCGGTCCCTGCGGCGTGTGGGCCCAGGGCGAGTCAGGCCCAGTGGTGACGATGACCCAGCAGGACCCCGTGCCCGCCGGCCTGCACGAGTGAGGACTGAAGGGGCGGGTCGTTGGGTCGTTGGGGAAGGGCCTCAGAGCGTGTCCTTGGGTCCCTTACGTCCCTTTGGTCTCTTGCGTCCCTTGGCTGAAGGGACCTCAGAGACATAA
>DASXUI010000327.1:0-9233 GCA_036504955.1 Armatimonadota bacterium | reverse complement strand
CCGCTGACACAGCATGCGCCCGCCTACGTGGGCGCGGTCTGTTGCCATGGGGCCATCGGTATCCACGGACCGCCGTGCCGCCCGCGTAGGCGGGCGGAGAGCAGGCCAGCGAGCGGGTTCAGCCGCTCGTTCAGCTCACCGCTCGTCGCCGTCGGCCAGTCGTCGTGCCTTCTCCGTTCACTTGAGCTTGGAGACCCTTAGGCCGACCTCGTCCGCCCACACGTCGATCCATCGCCGGCCCTCGCGCATCAGCTCCTGGTCGGCTCGCGAGGCGCGCGCCCGGCTGTCGGGAGTGCCTCCGCTGGGAAAGGCGTTGCGTTTGCCTCGAATCTCCGATATGGTGCGGCTTGCGTTCCTCACGGCGATGGTCAGCACCCGCTTGCAGGTCCCGATCTCCGGCGAGTAGACCTGCAGCGACCAGATGGAGGTCGCGCCCCGGGAACACGAGGGGGAGTAGGAGCGCACGCAGTGGGACATGGCGCGGCCTTCGTCCCCCAGCTCTCGAGTGCTGAGAAGCTCGTGGATGGTCCAGACCATGGGTCGCCCGGAGGGGGCCACTCGTGCCTCTCGCTCGAACCCAGCGATCCCGCAGGAGTGCCACGCCTGCTCCGGAAGCCGGTGCTCGCGCGAGAGCTCGCGGTGCCAGTCATCGACCAGCCGCAGCAGGGCGAGGGGCGTTCTCCCCTTCATCGAGAGTTCGGGCTGGGGTGGCGGCACGGTCCGCAGACGGCCGTCCTCGCCCACCTCCTCTCTCTCGGCGAACCTTTGCGCGTACAGGTAGTCCACGATGGGCCCTATCTGTGCGGGGTCCAGCATGGGGTTGTTGACGAAGAAGCGGACCACGGTGGCCCAGAAAACCTCCTGCCCATCGACGCAGTGGCCCAGCCGCGTGGCGATCAGGGCTCTCGCCAGCGACTCTGAGCCGCCCATCCCCAACACCTGGCCCCACCGCAGAGCCTGGTCAACCGTGCAGCCCTTGGGGGCCAGCAGGAAGTGGTGGGCCATCCGGCTGGTGAGCACTAGGGGGATGTCGGTTCGCCGGATGTTGCCGCCGGTCGCCACGTGGATCCACCAGCCCTGACGCCTGCAGGCGCTCTCCGCGTCCCCCTGGAACCAGACCGAATCCAGGAACGGGGGGACGTCGTACAGAGCCAGAAGATGGCGCAGCAGGGACGCTATCTGCTTGCGCGGGCTGCGGCTCGAGGGGCGCCACTCCTGGAGAGGCCGGAGCCACTGCTCCCGGCACCGGGCGATGGCGGCCAGCGCGTCCGGGTACGTGTTGCCGGGCACCTCACCGAAGGACTCCAGTGCGGGGGCCGATGACAGCAGGCTGGAATGGGCCTCCGCGAAGAGGAGGAGGCCTATGAGCCCTGGCCGCTGCTCGCCGCCCGTGCGGCGCATCAGGTCGGCCAGCAGCGCGTGCAGCGGGTTCCTCGGCGTCTCGGCGTCGTCTGGCATCTCAGTGAGTAGGGCGAGGACCTCTGCGAGGCTTCGGGCGGAGTTCCGGGCGCGGCCAAGGGCTTCCGACGCACCCTCGGACTGCCGAAGCCGCAGCTCCCGTTTCCGCTGGTCGGGGCCTTTGTTCAGCGCCTCGCTGAGGCCGAGGGCGCGGCACCAGGCACGGTAGGCGTCCGCGGAGGGCAGCCCCAGCGCCTCCAGGTGCGCCTCAACAACCCTCTCCTCCTCCGCCCGCGCCAGGTCTCGCCGCAGCGCGAGCCTCTCCTGTCTGCGCCCGCTCCAGCCCTTGTTGGTGGCGCCCGCGAAGCCGTGCTGGTGGCACCACTCCCGATACTGGGCCTCAGTCTCCAGCCCCAGCTTCGCCAGATGAGCGGCGAGCTCCGAGTTGGGACGCGTCCCCACGCCCCTCTTGTGAGGCTTGCTCACCCCCCGACCTACCTTCGCCATGCGCGTGGACCCCCGGCCAATCTACTCTATAGACCGCCAGTGGGGCGGGCGCTAAGGGCTGGGCCGAGGGCCGGGTCGTAGGGTCGTAAAGTCGTAGGGTCGTAGGGGAAGGGCCTCGGAGGGTGGGACCGGTCGGACGAGTCGGACCGGTCGGACGATAGAGGCCTTGGGGCAGCGTGCCAGCAGTGCCGGGCATCGGCCCCCAGCGGCCGTCTGCCCGGCGGCGAGTCGCCAAGATCAGGGGCTCAATCCTCCTGGAAGGAAGGTCCTGCCCCCAGGGTGCACCCTTGGTTCAGAACCCCGGTTCAGCGGGATTGAGCCTCGGAGCCCGGCGATTCACCGCCGGGCGGTCCGCCTCCGGGCATCGATGCCCGACGATTCCACCAGATCGCTCTTGAGGGCACTCACCGGTCGACAGGTCCTGCACCCTTCGCCCTCTGGGGCCCCTCCCCTACGACCCGCCCTCACGGGAGTCCTCCTCCGCAGCCTTCTGCCGCTCTCGGGAGTAGGGAACGCGGTCGAAGCTGGCAATGCCGCCTTGCTTGCGCCAGAGCTCATTCCACTTCCTGATGACAGCCCGCTCCTTGGGGCCAATCTCCCGCGAGCTCACGAACTGCTCTCGCAGGATGATCGCGTGCGTGCCGTTGGCTCTAGGCAGCACGAGTCGGACGGACCAGACGGTGAAGGCAGCGCGATCGTTGGGCTCGTAGTCGGGCTGCACCTCGAGTGTGGCGCCGCCCACCAGCCGCTTCTCCTTCACGATGCGTTCCAGGGTGGCATACTCCTCCGGCGACGCCTCCTTGGGGTCGCGGCTTACCAGGAGCCACCGCAGCGATGAGATCACCTCTGCCGCCGTTAGGACCTGCTGCCCCTTGCCCACGGGATCGGCCTTCGCCTTGTCGTTGAAGGCCGCCACGGCCCGATCCAGGTCCGTCGCTGCATCGGCCTGGACCGCCACCGCCGGAAGCGCTTCCGCACCTTTGCCCGCCATGATGCCCCCTACCGACAACGCCGCCACTGCCGCCAGAGCCCATAGGGCTGCCGCTGTTACTGCTACCTTACGACCCATAGATACCTCCGCGAACGCAGACCTACCACCCGGCGTGGACGGGCCTGGCCCGATGCCGGTGCCGCCATGGGCGCGTCCTATGCGGGCTCCCCTCAGCGCTGGCCCGCCATAGGCGCCATGGGGATAGACGCTTGCGCGGGGCCGAACCTTCACCCCTGGCGCTGGCGGGGAGGCCGCGGGACGGCCCGTCATGTTGAGCGCACAGTGAGAGGCGCAAGAAGCTGCCAGGGAAGGGTGAACAATCGGGGGGCGCCAGCGTAGGACTCAGTGAAGGGAGCGCGATGGGTGGGTTAACCGAGGGGAATAGCGCGGGACATGGGGACGACGCCGGCCTCGAAGCGTTGAGGGCTGCCTTGGAGCCCAGCCTGAGGCACTTCGTCCGCCGGCTCGTGGGACCTGGGCTGGACCCGGAGGACATCCTGCAGGAAGCCTTCATCGCGCTCCACCTCAACCGGCAGCGCATCGATCCGGAGCTGGGCCCCAGGCCCTTCCTATATCGCATCGTTAGGAATCGCTGCTACGACGAGCTGCGCCGCCGGGGCAGGTACCGAGTTCAGTCGCTGGACGGCGCCGATGGGGAGCCGGGGGTCGAGGAGCTAGTCCGGGACCTACAGCCCGGCCCGGAGGCGGCCCTGGTCAGGGGGCTAGCCCAAACGGAGCTGCGGCACGCGATGGACCGCCTGCCGGAGCCTCAAAGGCAGGCGTTGATCCTCTACGGCGAGGAGGATCTCTCCTACGCCGAGGTGGCCGCTGTCCTGGGCACCGACGTCGGCACGGTGAAGTCACGAATCCACTACGGCAGGAAGAGCTTGTTAAGGCACACGAGCCCCTGGGCCCTCGAGGCGCTGGGTGTGCGGAAGGAGCAATCGAATGGCACAGATGAACGATAGCGCGTTGCGTGGGATGATCGCCTTCCTACCGCCCGCGCGGGCGCTGAGGGACGACCTGGAGCGCAGCCTCCACCTCGAGATGTACCAGGGAACCGGCGACCTGGCCCTAACCAGCCTTCGGGCCCTGCAGGAGGGCATCGGCCGCATCACGGATGACCCCTACGTGACCACGCTGCAGGTGGTGGTCCCCGAGGGGGCCGGCGACAAGGAGAAGGTCTCCCTGGCACGGCTGGCTGCGGGACAGCTCACTGCCTACCTTGAGGGCCAGACCGGTCTACCCTCCGCCAGCAGTTCGGGCGGTGGCGGCAAGGACGACCACTCCATCCAGATCTACAAGGCCCCCTACCTCCACCTGAACGAAGTCAGCGGTGTGCCCCACGCCGCAATGGAACGGCTGGTCGAGAACGCCAGCGCGCCCAGGCCAGAGGAGGAGTAGCGGCCAGACGGGCACGGCGCGGCGCACGAGCGGCTGAACCCGCTCGCTGCGCGGCGCTCGCTCTGCTCGCACCGGCGGCCCGCCTCCGCGGGCCGAACTTCCGGAGGCGCTACCGACCATCGGTGGCCACCCCACCGCGCCCGCGAAGGCCGGTGCCCGGCCGTAGGCCGCCCAGCGAGCGGGTTCAGCCGCTCGTGCCCCCGCGACGGCCCTACCTAGGGACTTGGCGTCTACGGAACAGAAGGAGCGCCAGCCAAAGCCTCTGGCTGACGCCCCTTCTGTGTGTCTGGGTGTTCCGCCTACCGCACCAGCCTTGGCTCTAGTCAGCGCCGGGGGCGGAGCCGGGGGGCAGCTTGGTGACCTCGAAGGGGACCTTCGACTCTCCGGTGCCCGCGCTGGCGATGGCGGCGAAGCAGAGCGCCAGGCTGTTCAGGTTCTCCCGCGCGTTGTTGGTCGGCTGTCGGCCCTCCTCGATGGCACAGAGCAGCTCGCCCATGGTGCCGTGGAAGCCGTCCGTGAACCACTGGCCCTCCAGCTTCGGCTGGGCGTGGCCCTCCGCGGTGGAGAGCGTCAACCTCTGGCCGCCCTCGTCGTCTGCCACGGACCAGATGGTGCCCTTGGTCCCACCCACGTAGGTCCGGTCCACAGGGCCGTACTTCAGCGCCGCGTCGAAGATCAGGGAGGCCTGACCGCCCTCGAACTCGAGGATCGCCTGGCCCAGCATGGGCGGCTTGGCGTCCTGCCCAGCGGCGTAGCTGCGCGAGGCCATCACACGCGTTACCTTCTTACCGGCCAGCAGGTGGCTCAGGAAGTCGAACCAGTGGATGGAGAAGTCGTACAGGATCACGTCGCGGATCTTCTCAAAGGGCGTGCCCATGATCCACGTGTGGTCCCAGTGGACACCCGCGTGGACGCCAATGAGGTCCCCCAGCAGACCGGAGTGGGCGGCTCGGTGGATGTAGCTGAAGTGCGGGGCCCAGCGGCCATTCTGGTTCACGGCTAGCCGAACGCCCATCTCGTCCGCCAGGTCCGCCAGGTGCTTACCGGCGGCCAGGTCCAGCACGAAGGGCTTCTGGCTGAGGACGTGCTTCTTGGCGCGCAGCGCGGCCTCAATCAGCGGGAGGCGCTCCCTGGGGTGGGTGGCGATGTCCACCACCTCGATGTCGTCGCGATCGAGGACCTTGCGGTAGTCCGTGGTCACGGTCGCCTTGGGGTAGAACTGGGCCTGCCGCTTCTTCGCGCGCTCCTCGATCAGGTCGCACAGCGCGACCACCTCGTAGCCGGCCCTGCTGTAAGCGGTGAGGTGGGACTCCGTGATGCCCCCGCAGGCAATGAGGCCAATCCTCGGGTGGTAGCTCTTGGGGTCCTTCGGCTTGTAGGGTAGGTCCGGCGCCTGGAGGGTAGTGTCGACGGTCTTCCCCTGCAAGCTATAGTCCAGGTCCTTGGGTTCCTCTGGCATACTGCCTCTCCAGTCTTCGGTAGGGTTGCTGCGCGATGCAGTGGTAGGTAAGTCTGGTGGAGCGCCGCGGCGTCAACGTGCGGGCCCACCGACAGGGCCGGTCCCCGGCTCGTCGTCCGTGGTCACCCCGGCGCGAGACCCTTGCCAGGAGCCCGCGCCGTTCTCAAGAGAGCCGCGGAGGCCCGCATAGCAGGCGGCGCGCTGACCTCGCGGTCCATGCGCGCCGGGCCGGCTCCCGGTTAGGACGGTCAGCGCTCGAAGTCGGCGGTGAAGCTGATGCTGCTGGGTGGTGTATGCCAGAGGACGCTCTGTCCGTCCTGGGCGAGCTCTGGGTGGCCCTCACCCGACACGCGAGCCAGGCGCCCGCTCCCGGCCGCCCGCGCGTGCAGGATCAGCGTCCTCGGGTGCTTCCGCGCCTCCAGGTGAATGGTTCCCCTCACCGATGACCCCTCCTGGCGGAGGGACCAGGTCACGGTCCCGAAGTGGGTGGGCGCTCCCCGAACGCCCAGCTCCCGGCCATCCCCCAGCCAGTCGCGCCCGGCTCCGAGGCCGAGGTGTAGGAACTCGCCCTGCTCCATGACTAGGCAGTCGCGGAGGCACCTCACCAGTGCCACGGGGGTCCAGAGGTGCTGGCGGTCACCCGCCGTCTCCGTGCTGCCTGCTTCCTTGCCCCGCTCCTCACACCAGGTGACCAGCGGCGTGGCGTGGTTGATGGACGCCATCAGATACCCACAGGCGGCGTCTCCGTTGCCCCGAGCCAGATGGCACTCGGCGAGATTGTCCAGGGCGATGGCGACCCACATGCCTTCAGGCATCCAACCGGTATTCAGCGGCAGCCCACCCGGGCTGATGCGGCTCTCGAGCTTCCTCAGGGTGCCGGTTATCAGCGGATCAGCGGCGGGCAGCAGCTCGGTGGGGAACAGGGCGTTCAGGGCGCCCCAGCGGCTGCCCGTGGTCTTGCCCGCCACCCCTGGAATCCAGCGGAAGCCGCTCTCCTGGATGGCGCCCTTCCTCAGAGCCTCCAGGAGGTCCTCTCGGCCCGCCGAGAAGATCCCCTTGAGCTCGCGCTCCTCCGCGCGGCCGAGCTCGCGAGCGGCCTGCAGGGCGATCCGGTCCGCGTAGACGGCCCAGATGTTGGGGGGCAGGAAGGTGCCGTAGAGGTCGTCCCCATCCTTCAGCCCGCAGTCACCGAAGCCGCGGGGCATGAGACCGAAGGTCAGGGGACGGCTGCCTCCGTTGGTTCGTCGAGTGAGGGCACGTTGGCGCTCCTGGAAGCGCGAGGAGGCCAGGAGCCGGGGGAACGCCGTCTCAAGGAACGCACGGTCCCCCGTCAGCCTGTAGTGCTCCCAGATGGCCCAGGCCTTGAAGCCGGCGATTCCCCAGATCGTGTGTCCCCAGCCGAAGGGGTCGCACCAGTCGCCGGAGGGAGCCTGGTCCTCGATGCAGACCCGGTACCCCCTCAAAGCCTCCGCGTGAAGACCCATCTGGTCCAGCGCGATGGAGACGATGGAGGCCTCCCCGGAGTTCGGTGCTCGGTAGGTCTCCGTTCCCGGAGTGACGGCCAGGTGGCCGCCAGCCACCGGCTCTCGCATGATGAACAGGTCGGCGACGCAGGCGTAGAAGGCCTGTCGCACCCCGGCGTCCGGCACCAGAGGCTCCGCGACGCGGCGGAGTAGTGACCGCCAGCGGCCCAACCCCGCGGCCAAGGGCGGCCCCCACGAGCGCGAGCGGAGAGCCGGGAGGTCGCCCGCCACGGCTCGATAGGGGCGGATAATCCATCCGGCGCGCGTCTCACCGGGCTTCAGCCTCCACTCTGCGTGAAGGGTCTTGGGGCCCGCCACAGGGTAGGCGTCCGCCCCCTGCACCAGTGCTAGGACGCGGTCGGCACGCTCGTTCCAACCTGCCAGCAGATGGTCCCCCGGGGTATCCCGCTCGATCCATGCCCGGTTCTCACCCCAGCTCTGGGAGTCGCACGTGAGCGTCAGGACGCAAGGTTTCGAGGTGGGGTTGCTGAGCGAGAGGCGGAAGAGGGCGGCGTCTCTGGCCGCGGCGCCCGTGAGGTCAACGGTAACCCCAGGCTCACCGAAGTGGCACTCGAGCGCCGGCAGGCAGCCCTCGGCCCTGGCCCACCGAGTGTTCGCCATAGGCTTACCGTCGAGGGCCCATTGGAGCCGGAGGCCCCAGGCGGTGGCGGGAGTGGCGAAGGCCATGAGGGGGAATCGCCGCAGGTCGTCGTAGGTCCAGGCCACGCGCAGCCCGGCGGCATCTACGTCCACCAGTGTCTTGTCGCTGCTGTCGGGAACGGCGAGGGTCAGCCGGTGGGGTGTGCCGAAGGACCAGGCGAAGTCCACGGCGGAGGGCTTGAGGTCGCCCGGGCGCTCCGTCCAGGGGTCCGGCCTCCGTGCCGCGCCGGCGGCGCAGGCCGAGGCCGCGGCCAGCAGGAGGGTGAGGATCATCGCGTGGCCTATGCGAAGAAGCCCCGAGGCCAGGTCGGGGTTGGAGGCAAGGCTGGCAAGACACTCCAGAGCCGTGGGTCTCGGGACTCCAACTGAACTCATGGGTTCCCCTTCTGAGCCGCGGCAGCTCGGCCTGGCTCACCAAATACGGCGTTGCTGTCCGTGGGCCGGGCCTATTGCCCCAGGGCGCGAACCTTCTCCTCCAAGAACTGCCAGCGCGCATAGAGCTCCGAGACGCGCGCTCGGGCGGCCTCCAGGCGCTCCCAGGTCTGCTGGAGCCGCACATGGTCGGAGGCGACCGTCGGGTCCGCGACCTCGCGCTCCAGGCTCGCGACCTCCTCGTCGGCGGCCTCGATCTTGGCCTCGATGGTCTTCCAGTCGCGCTGCTCGGAGCGGGTGAGTTCCTCTGGGCGTGGCCCGGCGGCCCTGGCCGGCTCCCGATGCTGCGCCTCCTCACTCTCCTTCAGCCGGTCCTCGATCTCCTCCCACTGATGGAAGTCCGCCACGAACCAGGTGCCGCCGCGCCCGTCCACGGCCAGCACCTCCGTCGCGACGCGGTCCAGTAGGTACCGGTCGTGGGTCACCACCATGACGGCGCCCGGGAACTCCCGCAGGCTCTCCTCCAGGACCTCCAGGGTGGGGATGTCGAGGTCGTTGGTCGGCTCGTCCAGCAGCAGGAGGTCGGCGGGCCGCAGCATGAGCTGGGCGATGAGAACGCGCGCCTGCTCGCCCCCGGAGAGCTCGCCGACGGGCATCTCCATCTGCTCCGGGCGGAAGAGGAAGCGCTTGGCCCAGGAGATGACGTGGTACTCCTTGCCCCGGTACATGACCTTGTCGCCCTCGGGGGCCAGAGCGTGCTTCAGCATCTGGTCCTTCTTCAGGTGCTCGCGGTCCTGGCAGAAGTAGACGGCGCGCAGACCATCGGCCCGACGCACCTCGCCACGGTCGGGGGCCAGGTCGCCGTTCAGCAGGCGCAGCAGCGTGGTCTTCCCGCCGCCATTGGGGCCTACCACGCCCA
>DASXUI010000326.1:0-8558 GCA_036504955.1 Armatimonadota bacterium | reverse complement strand
CACAGAGGCACAGAGGGCGCAGAGAAGAGCGGAGGAAACCAGGCCTAGGTGTTCTGGTGCCCTGGTGCCATTGCTGGTGAAGTGGTTATTGGACATCAACTAAGGATGGGCTGCCTACCAGCCATAGGCGCGCGCAACCAGGCGGGAGAACCGTCATTCGGGCCGAAAACCCAAGGTGGTGTGCGCTGCTTCCGGCAGCCCGCCCACACCCCTTCGGCGGTCCGACGAGCGGGAAAGGGCGAGGCGGCATTGATCCGGTGAAACCGCCAGCCCGACGACGTGGTATACGCGGCACAGGGGGGCGGGCTCGGCCGACCCACGCAGGGCACGTGGCGCCCGCGCGTGATGACGGCAAGGCGCGTCTGGCCGGTCCGGCTCCGCCCTTTCCCTGCAGGATGTTTCGTGGAGGTTGGCTCATCGTGCTCACAGGCCTGGTATCCAGCATTCAACGCTTCTGTCTGCACGACGGGCCTGGGATTCGAACCACTCTGTTCTTCAAGGGCTGCCCGCTCCGCTGCTTCTGGTGCCACAACCCGGAGTGCCTCAGCGCCCAGCCGCAGGTGCAGGTGTTCCCGGAGCGGTGTCTTGGCTGTGGCGCGTGCGTGGCGGCCTGTGATCACGGCGCGCGCACCCGAGGGCCGGCGGGCCCCGTCTATCGCCGCGACCAGTGTCAGGTGTGCGGGCACTGCATCACGGAGTGCTTCGCCGGCGCCCTGGAGATGGTCGGGCGGCGGATGACCGTGGGCCAGGTCATGGATGAGCTGCTGCGGGACCGCGCTTTCTACCGGGGGCTGGGCGGCATCACCCTCTCCGGCGGGGAGCCCCTGATGCAGGTCGACTTCAGCCGGGCGGTGTTGGCCGCCAGCCGCGACGAGGGGCTTCACACCGCCTTGGAGACCTCCGCTCACTGTTCCTGGGAGGACCTGGAGGGCCTGCTGCCCCTGGTGGACCTGCTGATGGTGGACCTTAAGCACGCGGATCCGGAGAAGCATCGCGCCGTGGCGGGGGTCACCAACAAGCGCATTCTTGAGAACCTGGAACGGCTCGCGGCGGCCGATACCCCCCTGCTCCTGCGCACGCCGGTCATCCCCACCGTCAACGACACGCCCGAGGAGATGGGGGCCATCGCGGACCTGGTCGGGAGCATGAGGGAGTGCCGGCTCCGGCGTGGAGCGGAGCCTCCCCGCCTGGAGCTGCTCCCCTTTCACCGCCTGGCATCGGATAAGTACCGCGGCCTGGGCCTTACCAACAAGTCCTCCAGCCTCCGCACCCCGCCGCCGGAGGCGCTTCGCCTGCTGGTGGACGAAGCCCGCAAGCGCGGAATCGAGGTGGAGTGTAAGTAGCGCCTAGACGATCCCAGGGACCGATTAGCTGGCAGCCATAGACTGCCTCACCACGGAGGCACAGAGACACAGAAAACACAGAGGGAAACCCAGAGTTGGCGCTCCTGATGTATCGCGTTCTCGCACGCGGCTCTCGGTGGTGAAGTGGTGCTTGGCTGCTGACTCTGGTCCCTGGAGTCCCTTCGTAACTCCGCACAGTTAGAAGGTCTAGGGAGGCATACGGCCATGGCAGAGAGTGGAGGCTCCCGGCGCCGGGGCAACTCCAAGCTGGAGATCGCGGTCCTCGTGGTGGTGGTGGCCGGTTTGGTAACGGTCCCCTATCTGATTGATCGGCTAGCGAGACAGTTGTCTGACTACGACCGGCAGCCCGGAAGCAGCGTCGCGGAGACAGAAGAGGAATGCATGGCGCCCAGCCCCGTGCTCACTCCTGACGGACACTACGTCTTCTTCGAGACCTCCATTGACTCGCTTGTGCCGGGCGACACCAACGGCTGCGTGGATGTCTTCCGTCGAGACCTGAGGTCCGGGGAGGTGGTCCGCGCTAGCGTGGGCCCCAAGGGCGAGCAGTGGAAGGGGCACAGCTTCGCTCCGTCCCCCAGCGCCGATGGCAGCGTTGTAGCCTTCACCTATGTGCCTCTCGGCAAGGGAGGCAAGGCGTACAGGGAGGACCATGAGGTCGTGGTCAAGAGCCTGACGACTGGCGCGGTGACCCACCCAGCACCCTCCGTGAAGACGGAGGGCTTCATGTGGCCCGCCAGTGACCAGCCGACGCTCAGCGGCGATGGGCACACGCTTGCCTTCGCCACTTCCGGAAAGCTCCTTCCGGAAGACACCAACAACCTCGAGGACATCTACCTTGCGGACCTGGCGCGCGGCAAGCTGAGTATGCCCTCCCCCAACAGCGGCCCCAAGCCGGGAATGGACCACAGCGACCAGACGGTGTTGAGTGGGGACGGCCGCTACCTCTTCTACCGAGCCCAGCGGTACGACCTCCTCAAGCCCTCCTCGGTCTACAGCGCCGGACTGCTGCGGAGGGACCTCCGTACCGGCGATCAGACACCGGTTGTCCCTCTATCCAGCGACTTCAGCGTCGCGGTGAGGTCCGACCCCGTCTCGGTGTCGCGAGACGGCCAGAGGGTTGTCTATACGAGGAGGCTCACCGCCAAGAGCGGCGACCTCGATGGCGGAGGGAGGCCCTGGACCCCTCACGCGATGCTTACGGATCTCAAGACCCATCGGACCGTGCGCCTCGATCCGGCGGGCAAGGATAAGGACGCTGATCTGGGCGCCCGGGCACCCGCGATCAGCGCCCAGGGCAGGTATGTGGTGTTCATGTCCGCCGAGGGGCTCGGACACAAGAGGAATGAGCGGCAGGTCTACTGGAACGACACTCAGACCGGGACGCTGCGACTGGCAAGCTGCACTGCCGCCGGGGTGGCGGGGAAGGCACTGAGCGGCGGGCAAACGGTGAGCGAGGACGGCCGCTACGTGGCCTTCGACACCACCGCCGCGAACCTGTTGCCCGGCAAGAGTCGCGCCCCGGAGGACGTGGTGGTCAAGGACATGAAGACCGGTGAGCTGTTCTGGGCCACTCGGCCGGGGACACCGAAGTGGGTGGCAGTGGGAAGGTAGCGGCCGCGCCTGAGTCGGCGGCAGGGAACTGCCTCACCACAGAGGCACAGAGGGCACAGAGAAGCACAGAGAAGACCGAGCTCAGGTATCTCCTGTGCCTTGGTATATCGCGCGCGAGCGCACGACTTCTGGTAGCGGCTCTCACCTGCAAACCCTTGCTCTTCTCTGTGCCCTCTGTGCCTCTGTGGTGAGGCAGTTACTGGTGTCTTGGTGGTGAAGTAGTTCTTGGCCGCTGACTCAGGCGCGGCGATAGAGGTATGGGAGGCATAGGATGGCGGTCTCAACTCTGGCACCTGGCAAGAGCTTCGACGAGCGACTGCGGCTGCTGCGCGAGAGCAAGCTGGAGCAGACCCGCGAGAAGCAGGAGCTCATCGGCTCCATGAACCACGACGACTGGGCCTTGGTGCTGCCGCCGCCCGATCGCCGCAAGGTGGTGCAGACCATCAGCCCCTCCGGCGCGCCCATCACAGACGTGCTCCTGGAGGGCTTCGAGGTCCAGCCCAACCACCCCAGCGGCGGCTTCTTCGGCCCCAAGGCCGTCGGCGCCAACTACCGGAAGCTGCTGGAGGTGCATCCCGTCTACCTGGACCCCAACAGCTCCCTGGCGGGCGGCTACTTCGCCAACTTCAACTCCTACCGCAAGCCGCAGTGGAACCCCGACCTCCGCTGCCCGGAGCTTCAGGCCGACCAGTCGCGCTACAGGCTCATCACCGGCATCGGCGGCGCCCAGCACTTCTGCCAGGACCTGGCGATTGGCCTGGAGCAGGGCTGGGGCGGTATCCTGGCCCGCATCCGTGCTGCCCGCGCGGCCCACGGTCCCGAGAAGGCCGGCTTCTACGATGGCCTGGAGGACGTGGTCCTGGGCTTCCAGGACTGGATCGGCCGCCACGCGGAGGCCGCACGCCGGCTTGCCTCCGAGGAGAGCGACCCCGCCATCCGCGCCAACCTGGAGCAGATCGCGGACATCAACCAGCGACTGGTCAACGATCCCCCTCGCACCTTCCGCGAGGCCTGCCAGTGGATCCTCTGGTTCCAGATGGGCGCCCGCATGTACAACGGCAGCGGCTCCCTGGGCCGCCTGGACGTGCTGCTGCTACCCTTCTACGAGTCAGACCGGCACGAGGTTGGACTCACCGACGAGGAGGCCACCTTCCACATCGCGTGCCTGCTGCTTCGGGACACCGCTTACCTTCAGCTCGGAGGCCCGGATGAGCACGGCCGCGACATCACCAACCCGGTCTCCTTCCTGGTGCTGGAGGCCGCCCACCGGTTGCGCGTGCCCGCCAACGTGGGGGTCTGCGTGGGTGAGCAGGTGGACCCACGGCTCCTGCGCCGCGGCGTGGAGGTGCTGTTCGCGGACCGCACGGGCATCCCGAAGTTCCTGGGCATCGAGAACACCGTGGAGGGCTTCGCGCGCTGCGGCTACCCGAGGGAGCTCGGACGCCAGCGCGCCTACTCCGGCTGCCACTGGTCGGCCATCCCCGGCCGCGAGTACACGCTGAACGACTGTGTGAAGGTGAACTTCGGCGTGGTGTTCGACGTGGCGCTGCGGGAGATGCTGGCCGACACCACGCAGCCGCCCAGCGTGGACCGCCTGTGGGAGGGCTTCTTCGGCCACCTCACGCGAGCGGTGGAGACGCTTGCCAAGGGCTTCGACTTCCACTACGAGAACATGCGGCACGTCTTCCCGGAGCTGGTGATGGACCTGCTCTGCCACGGGCCCATCGAGAAGGGGGAGGACGCCAGCCACGGCGGCGTGGAGTTCACCAACTTCTGCGTGGACGGCTCGGCGCTGGCGACGGTGGCGGACTCCTTCGCCGCGCTGGAGCAGCGCCTTGGGCGCGAGGGACGCCTCTCCTGGGAGACGCTCCTCCGCCTGCTGGACTCGGACTGGGGCCGGGGCGAGGGCAGTGACTCCCTGCCTCTGGAGGAGGGGGACACGCCGGCCTCCTTCGGTGAGCGGATGCGGCTGATGATGAAGAGCATCCCGCGATTCGGGACCGGCGGCGCTCTGGCCGACGACTACGCGACGCGCATCGCCCAGAGCTTCGCCATCATCGTACGAGAGAAGCCCACGCCCGGCGGCCATGCGATGATCCCCGGCATCTTCTCCTGGGCCAGCACCCTCGCCATGGGCGCCGACTTGGGCGCCACCCCCAACGGCCGCCACACGGGCGACCCCATCTCCCACGGCGCCAGCCCCGACCCCGGCTTCCGTAAGGACAGCGCCCCCACCGCCATGGCCATCGCCGTGGCCGCCGTGCAGCCGGGCTACGGCAACACGGCCCCCATGCAGATGGACATGGATCCTTCCGTCTCCCGCGACGAGGAGGGCATCGAGAAGGTCGCTGACCTGATCCGCACCCACTTCCAGTTGGGCGGCACCCAGATCAACCTGAACGTGGTGAACGCCCAGCAGATCCTGGAGGCCCACGAGGACCCCAGCAAGTTCCCGGACCTCATCGTGCGCGTGACGGGCTTCAGCGCCTACTTCTCCAGTCTCTCCAAGGAGTTCCGCCAGCTAGTGGTGGACCGCATCCTGGCGGAGTGAGGATCGGCGGCCAGGGAGAGTCACCACCAAGACACCAAGAAGGGCAGGGGCCTGAGGGGGCTCAGGGGGAAGACCCAAGGTGCCCATCTGGGGCCTCTACCCTTAGTCCCTTCAGTCCCCTGAGCCCCGTGAGCCCCCTCAGTCCCCTCAGTCCCCTGCCCTTCTTGGTGTCTTGGTGGTGACTCTCCCTGGCCGCCGATCACCTGCCGAAGCGGAGGAGTTCCAGGTTGCGGACCCTCAGGGTGACCTCGTCGCGGCGGGTGTTGAAGCCCAGGACCAGGCGGGTCACCTGGTCAAGGTCCAGGCGGCCGTTGGGGTCGGCGGGGCTGAAGCCGCCCAGTACCAGGGAGCCCAACGGGATCACCGCGTGGCGCCACTGCTTGCTGGCCGTCAGGGGATCCTCGGTGAAGTACATCGCGCCGCCCTTCTCCGCCAGCATCAGCCGGACTTGGACGTCGGGGCCCTCCTGGTCCGTGCTGTAATCGAAGGCGATGGCGCCGTAGGGGCTCAGATTCGTGCCTGGGGGCAGGGAGAAGTAGGGGTAGGACCACCGGTCCCCGGGAACGGGGAACCGGGCGGAGAGGACCATCACGCCGCCGGGCTCGGACTTGTGGGAGGGTACGGCGCCCGGAGAGGCGCTGTCCATCCAGGAAGCCTGATCCACCGGCACCAGAGGCACGCGCGCTCTGGGCGCGACACTGGAGATGTCCAGTCGGAAGTCCAGCACCGCGGGGGCGGCCTTCACACGCGCGGCTCCCTTGGCGCCCTTCCTCCGCGCCTCCGCGGTGACGGTCAGCGTTCGAAGCTCCCCGGTACCCGAGTCACCAGGGTCAAGCTCTACCGCCCGCACCTCTCGGCCCATTGGGGCAAGCTCGAGCTTGAAGCTGGGCTCGCTCACCTCTCCACCCTCGGAGGCGGCCACCTTCACCTCGACGGAGAGCGCCTCGGACCCGAAGTTGTACACCTCAAGACTCGCCGTTACCGGGGCCTTCGCCCTGTAGGCGTAGGCCTCCCGGCTCTTCAGTGGGGAGGACTGTGGGGCGCGCAGGCGCAGCACCAGGGGGCTCGCGGCCCAGGCGGGCCCTTTCTTGGCGGGCTTCCGGCGCAGGCCATCCTCCCTCGCCTTCAGGGCACCCTTGGGCAGCCGAAGGTACAGGGGCGACGGTCCCACAGAGAGGGAGGCGGACTCCCCGGCGGGGAGCTCCCGCTCCGCGCCTACCACGTCCACCGCCCGCGCCCCTCGTGTGGAGTTTGGGAGCCTGACGGTCACCGGCGGCCCGTCCTTCCACAGCACCAGCGTCTGACCCTCGCCGTTGTCGAAGAGCCGCGCCTGGACGGCCTTGTCCTCGCTCAGCGATACGGAACCCAGGTAGCGTGCCTCTCCGAGTTGGTCGGCCACGGTCGCCAGCGCCGCATAGCCGGGCCGCGCCTTCAGGTCCGGGTCCAGCAGGCCGAACTCGATGCCGTTCTCCAGGTAGTGGGGGAAGACGAAGAAGAAGTGCCGGTCCGTGCCGGCGGCCAGCGAAAGGGCGAAGGACTTGGGGAGGAACTCCGCCTGCCTGCGCTCATCCTCGGGGGTGAGGGTGTTGTTCACGGCGCGGAGGGGGATGCCCGCCTCGGTGAGCCAGATGGGGACCTTGGGCACGCCATACCGGTCCATGATGGCGAAGTGCCCGGCGGCACGGGCGGCGTAGTTGGCGGGCTGGTCGTAGATGTGGTAGTTGAAGAGATCGAGGTAGCCGGCGGAGCCGTTGCGGTAGAGCGCCTCGTGGAATCGGGGGGAGGCCATCGCCAGGGAGGGCTGGCTGACCAGCACCTTGGGGTCTCCCTCATGGAGTCCCAGGTAGCAGGCCTTCTGGAAGGCGGCGCACTCCGCGCCGGTCTCCGGCGAGAAGTTGATGATGTCCGGCTCGTTCCACACCTCCCAGGCCTCCACTCGGCCCTTGTAGTGCTTGGCGAGCTGGGAGCAGAGGCGGAAGGCGTCGCGCAGGTCGTCGGGGAAGCGGTCGGCGGCGTGATCCTTGCGCGCCCAGGCCGGCGTATCGTGGAAGACCTCCAGTATGCTCAAGCCGCGCTTCGCCTCAGAATCGACGGTGGTGTCGTAGCGGCCCCACACCAGCTTTCCGGCCTCGGGAGCCACCTCCCGGGTGGATAGCCGCTCCCGGCAGGCCCCGAGTCCGGTGCGGCGCAGCATCTCCGCTGCCTCCGCCAGCCGCTCCTTGGGCACCAGCCAGGCGTGGGCAGCGTCCACCGCCACCCGCCGCGAGGCGCTGGGACGCGGACGGGCGACCACCGCGATAGGCGCGCTGGCCTCTCGCGAGCCCTGCGTCACCGTCAGCCGGTACCAGCCCCGTGGGAGCGCCCCAAGGTTCAGGTCGGTCCCCTTCCACGCGCCGGCCGGCATCACGCGCCCGTCGTAGGCAACCAGCCGCGCCGCCAGCGTGGCAGGTGTATCGGCCCCCTCAGCGCGCAGGCGCACCTGCTGCCCCGCCAGGAACACGTTTCCCGGCTCTGACGAGGTGACCCTCAGCTCCGCAGCGTCAGCGGAGGCCTGAAGCAGCCCCATGGCCATCACCGCCCATCCCAGCACCCGCCACTTCAGCCCGAGCATACGCGCTCCTCTTCCCTCCTACAGAAGCAGTCTGGCGACGCCCGTCCTGGAACGCCGATCTGAGGGCTGGCATCGGCCAACCCGCCGCCCACCGGCGCTCAACGGCACGGACCGGCCTCTGCCGCCGAGCACCCAGCACCCAAGACGCATCACCCAAGGCCTAGTGCAGAAACACGGCGACCCTGTGGGATGACACTAGGCCTTGGGTTCCCAGCCGGGACGATAGGCGCGTTTCCAGAGGGCGGAGGCCTTGCGGTCGCCGCGGATGTGGCCGGTCTTGGGGTCCGTGTTGAGCACGTGGCCGGTGCGGTAGGCGATGTTGCCGAGGTGGCAGAGCAGCGTGCTGGCCACGCCCACTTCGACATCCGCCTTCGGGCGCTCCCCAGTGCGGACGCAGCTCAGGAAGTCGCGCTTGTGCGGC
>DASXUI010000325.1:0-1824 GCA_036504955.1 Armatimonadota bacterium | reverse complement strand
CCGCGGCGCCCATCGAGCTGCGCCGGGAGGGGCAGGAGGTGGTCCTGTCCAGCTCCGCCTTTGCCTGGGGCGTGTGCCTCGACCTGGACGGCGAGCTCCCCCTGAGGGACAACTGCTTCGACCTGCTCCCCGGAGTGCCCTATCGCCTCCCCTGGCCCTCCGAGCTGGGGCAGCCGGCGATCCAAGCCGCTGGAAGCAGTCTGGTGGCGAGGGCCAACGTTCCTTGTGACCTGTGACCGCCCCGTGCCCGGTGCGGGTTGGGTCCTTCTGGTCCCTTACGTCCCCTGTGTCCCTTGGGTCCCTTCTAGGGGGCGCCAAGCAAGGAGAGCCTGAATGCCGGATGAGCCTCGCGTGGAGACCACGAAGGAGTGGCCCCTGGCGTGTGACCTGCGCGCCAGGAGCTACGAGATGGACAGCTTCGGGCACGTGAACAACGCGGTGTACCTCCAGTACCTGGAGGCCGCCCGCTGCGAGTACCTGCTCCAGCGCGGCGTCTCCTTCGCCGACTTCGCACGGTGGGGCGTGGCGCCTGTACTGGTGCATGCCAGCCTGGACTACCGCAGCCCGTGCCGCTGCGACGACCTCCTGCGGTTTCACGCCAGAGCGGTGCCCCACCGAAGGACCGGCTTCGGCTTCGAGTACCTGGTGACCAACCAGACCACCGGTGCCACGGCACTCACCGCCCGCCTCCAGTTCGTCTTCACCAACGCTCAGACAGGCCGCCCCACCCGCCCCCCTGAGGCGTTCCTCGCCGCCTTCCCCGAGTGTCGGGAGGACGTGAAGGGGTGAGGGGACTGCGGGGTCCAAGTGGGAGGGTAGCGGGCAAATGAAGTAGCCTTGCGGCAAGCGACGGGTCGGCGGGGCCCGGGCCCCACCGGGCCCGCGGCTCACCCTTCGCCCCCTCCACGGGGCCGCTTTGGCGCGGCGCTAGGGCGTGCCGGGGTAGTGGGGCTAGAAGCTGCCGGAGCGCCCGTGGTACTCCTCTTGGTGACGAAGTTCCTCGCGGTAGGGCTCGGTGTGGACCATCACCTGAGTGTTGGGAAGCTCCCGACGGATCTCGTCCTCCACCTCCTCCGTCACCCGGTGCGCGGCGCGGAGCGAGAGATCGTCGTCCAACTGCACGTGGACGTCCACCAGTCGCGTGCCGCCGGAGCGGCGCGTTCTGAGCTGGTGAAAGCCCAGGATCCTCTCGTCACGCCGCAGCACCTCCTCCACCCGGCGGACCTCCTCCTCCGGGAGCCCCCGGTCCACCAGCACCTCCACGGAGGGCTTCATCAGGTCCCAGGCCATCTTCACCATCATGGTGGCGACCACCAGGGCCAGAAGGGGGTCCATCGCCTGCACGCCCGTAAGGCGCACGAGGCCTAGCCCGAACACTACCGCCAGCGAGGAGTAGATGTCGGTCTGAAGGTGGACGGCGTCGGCCTCCAGGGCCGGTGATTCGGTCTCTCGGGCGACCCGGTGCAGCTTACTGGACACACCCCAGTTGAGGACGGCGGAGAAGGCCATCAGGCCGATGCCCAGGTACACGTGGCTCAGCTCGCCGCCGTGGCGGAGTTTCTGGATGGCCTCTACCGCGATCCATCCGGAGGCGGGAAGGATGAGCAGCGCCTCCACCACGCCGGAGACGTTCTCGAACTTACCGTGCCCGTAGGGGTGGTCCTGGTCCGGCGGCTTGTGGGATTGGCGGACCGTAAAGAAGGCGACGAGGGCCGCCAGGAGGTCGGCGCCGGAGTGCAGCGCATCGGCCACTATGCTTACGGAGCCCGAGAGGGAGCCGACCACGACCTTGAGGAGGATGAGGAAGCTGTTGGAGAGGATGGA
>DASXUI010000324.1:0-15792 GCA_036504955.1 Armatimonadota bacterium | reverse complement strand
GCAAGGGGACTGAAGGGATTGAAGGGACTCAGGGGGCTTAGGGGAAGGGCCCAAGGTGTCCATCTGAGGCCCCTCCCCTTAGTCTCCTCAGCCCCCTCAATCCCCTCAGTCCCCTTGCCCTTCTCTGTGCCCTCTGTGCCTCTGTGGTGAGGCTGTTCGCGCCTGCTAGGCAAGTTGCTCCGCGAGGTTGTCTGCTAGTTTGTAGGTCTTCACGTGGCGGGCGATGGGTTCTCCGAGGATCTCCATCCTGGTGAGATCCGCCGTACCCATGCCGGCGTCCGCACAGTAGTTGAGGTAGCGCAGGTGGCCGAAGGGGACGCCCATCAGCTCAGCGGCCACCCGGTCGGCGGCGAGCCAGTCCGGGCCGGCGACGCACACGCGGTGGTCCACCGGGCTGCCGTAGTTGGGGCCGTTGCCCTCCATGCCCTCATAGCCGTCGATGAGGGCGAGGTGCGGCGCCAGCTTCTGCGCCAGCGAGTAGAGGTTGTAGTGCGTGGCCCGGTGGCTGCCGCCGTGGACGGTGGCCTTGTCGGACCGGGTGCCCGGCTTGCCGCGGCCCCAGCCGAACCCCAGATCCTTGATGGGGGCGGCTACGACGACGTTCTTGAGAGAGAGGGTCGCGACCACGCGGTCGTGCGTCTTGAACTTGGCGGCGGAGAGGATGAAGCTGCCGGGATCCATCAGCAGCTTCGCCATGCGGACCGGTTGGGGGCGAAGGTCCTTCCCGTCCAGGACGAAGTGCGTCTCCGACTCTCCGGCGTCGAGGTCGACCAGCTTCACGCCGTACTTCTTCGACAGCGCCGGGTAGCCGTAGTTGTCGAAACCCTCCAGCGTGGAGCCGTTGGCCGCCGACTCCGCGATCACGGCATTGCCCAGCTTCCCAATGCTCTTCAGGAACTCGAGGATCCCCTCCAGGCATTTGGCGTCACTGGCGGCCAGTTGGTGGTCCATCAGCACGTTGTTGGGCTTGACTACCACCCGGCGGCTGCCGATGGAGCGCGCGACCTCCTTGGCGAAGGGCTGAAGCGCCCGGAAGGCGTTGTCCGCGCGGTCATCTCCGGCCGTGAGTGATACGCGGCAGGGCCCCCTGGATGGCGCGGCCGCCGCACGCGCGGGCGCATCGCTGCCGGCCGCTATCGCCAGCCCGGCCGCCGCGGAGGCGGACAGAAGCTGCCGCCGAGTGGTTCGGTGCCCCGCGGCGGGATCCGCGCTGTGGGAGTTGGTGGGGTCGCTCATCGATAGTGTGCCTTCCTTGCGAGGAAGAGGGTGGAACCGCCACCTCGGAACGTGAGGCGGCTTGCCTCACCTACCTCTTCGGGTACAGGCTGCCGCTGTCCCCCGTAGCAGACAGGACGGAGAGCGATCGCCATGCCGCCCCTCTGTGGGCCACCGGCCCTGGGCGCGGCGCGTGGGCCGCCGCTCACCTCACGAGGGTGATGGTGACGGATGCGGATGGTGCTGCCTCCGATGCACCCCTTTCCCGCATTGGGAACAGGAGCCGGTGGGGATGGGCAGCAGGTCGCATGCCGTGGGGCCGGAATGAGCAAGGTAAGGCTGCCAGTATGGGCCTGTCGTTCCCCCTTTACTAACGACCCGCAACGACCCTCAGAGAGGTATGTATGAAGGTACGCTCCTGGATCGCCTCCGTGCTGTTTGTGCTGCTTGCCCTGCCCGCTGGCGCCCGCGCTGAGTCCCCCTCGAAGGCCGACGGTCCCGCGTTCTGCCAACCCTACACCTGGCTCTTTGGCGGGTGGGTAGCGCCTCCACGCATGCCGCTGGTGGGCGATCTGAACGGTGACGGCTTCGCGGACTTCCTCTACGCTTCGCCCAAGGAGCGTTTCATCGACGTCTCCCTGAACGGCCGGGGGTGGAAGCCGCTGCGCGGCGAGAGACTGCTCTCCGACCTGCCGCAGGCGGTGGCGGGGATGTGCCTGGGGCGCTTCGGCGGCAAGGGCCTGGACCTGGCGGTACTTGGGGAGAAGGGTCAGGTTGTCTGCGCCCTGAACGACGGCTCCGGGAAGCTCTCCGTGCCTAGATCCGTCGCGGAGGTCACGGGCTTCGCGGCGCCGGGGTGGATCCTTCCCATCCGCGCCAACCCCACCCAGCCAGCGGATGACGTGGCCGTGGTGACGGGCGACGGGCGCATGCGTCTGCTCGGGGCCTTAAGCGGCGGCCAGACGGCCGAACTCCACGTGGCGGGGCCGGTGGTGGCGGCGGCCTCCGGCGTGGACGGGGAGCGTGGCAGCCTGCTGGCGGTCTCCTCCGGTCGCACCGTGCGCGTGTATCAGGTTGGCGGCTCACTTAAGAAGGTTGCCACCCTCCGAGCCCCCAAGGGTCAGACCGCCCTCGCGCTGGGGGACGTAGATGGCGATGGGCGGCTTGACGTACTGGCCAACGGCACGGTCTTCCTCGGGCCGGACTTCCGGCGGAAGGTCGCGGTCCCCGGCTGGCGAGGTCTCACCAGACCGGTCCTCGCCTCGCTGGCGGACGTGGTGGGGCGCGGCAGGGCTGACCTGGTCGTTCAGCACGAGGGGAGGGACTACTTCGGCAGCACCGAGACCGACTGCGACCTGTACGTGAGCAGCCTGCCGACCGATGCCGACCGCGACGCGGACGGGCTGCCGGACGCCGAGGAGGCCCGGCTGCGGACCGACCCTCTCTGCCGGGACACGGACCACGATGGCCTGCCGGACGGCTGGGAGGTCCACGGCTTCGCCGGCATCGACTTCCCCGGCCTGGGTGCCTCACCGCTTCACAAGGACATCTTCGTGATGAACCTCCCCTACGACCACGTGCCGGTGGCGGAGATGGAGAAGTTTATGCGTGAGCGGGCGGTCCCCTTCTTCGCCAAGCTGCCCTATACCAACCTGGACGGCACTCAGGGTTTCGCGGTGCACTGGATGACGCAGACGCCAGTCCTCTCCGCCAAGGCCAGCGAAGGGAAGGGCTGGCCGCAGCTCGCCGCCGAGACCTTCCCGCGCGACAGGGTTGGCTTCTACCACTGGATGCTCATCGGCGGGATGAGCGGCGGGGGGCAGTCCGACGAGCTGGCGGACTCCGGCTCCACAGGCATGGGCTCCTGGTGCCACGAGTTCGGCCACCAGCTAGGCCTGTCCCACAGCGGCAAGTGGGCCGCCTGGTCACCCACCTACACCAGTCTGATGAACTACAGCTACAGCTACCGGTTCGAGGGTGACCCGGAGAAGGTGCATTTCAGCACGGGGGAGCTCGCCAGCCTGGTGCTGAACGAGTCTCGCCTGCCGGGGAAAGTGCCCTTTCCAATCGAGAAGCTCAAGTTCCTCTCCGGCCCGCCCTACGGCTTCCGCCTGAAGGCCGCCGGACCCAAGGCGACCTACGTCGACTGGGGCTGGTCTGGCCTCTTCTCCAGCCGGCCGGCGCGGGCCAACATCACCTTCGGCTACAGCGTGAGCGGCGGCGAGCGTCTTCAGCCCAGCGGAACGCAGACCTTCAACTACAACGGGCCCTACGAGCTGATGACTGACTTCCAGGCGTCGCTGGCGGAGCACCAGGGCAAGCTCTACATGGTGACGGCCAGCCGCCCTCCCGTGGAGCCCACCGCCCCCCGCCCCGAGAGCGCCACCCTGGTGATGCAGACCTACCTGGGGAAGCGCGCCTGGTCGGCGCCCACCGTCATCGCGCCCAAGGTGACGGGCGACCCCTACGCGGCGAGTGACGGCAAGAGCCTCTACGTCTTCTACCCGACCGCCGAGGGCGTGATGATGCGGGCCGGCAGCCCCGACAAGCTCGGCGAGCCAAGGCTCATCCCAGACACGAAGGGCGCGCTCCCCAGCGCCGTGAACTGGAAGGGCCGCCTCTACGTCTTCCTCTACCTTGGCCCGGAGAAGCCCATCGTCTGCCGTTCCCTCGAGGGGTACCAGCTCGGCCCCGTGATGGACCTGGGCATCAAGAGCACCGTTCCGCCGGGCCCCGCCGTCGACACCCTCCACGACCAGCTCCTGCTGGGCACGGCCGCGCCGCTGGGCAACCTCCAGCACCGGTGGCAGCTCCGGCGGCTTGCGTGGAACGCGACGGAGGGCCGCTTCGCGGAGGTCTCCTGCCAGTTCGTCGGCGGCGAGAAGTCGGGCTGGGCCGGCAACCGGCGCCCGACCCTCATCTTCGACCCCGACCGCGAGCTGGGTAAGGACGGCCGCGTCTACTGGATCGCGGCGGGCCTCGCGGACCCCCTGACGAAGCCCACCTCCTTCTACCTGGCGCAGACCATTGGCTACAAGGACATCAACGACGGCTGGCTGCTGTGGCGCTACTACGATGAGTGGACCAACACCCGCAGCGGCATCGGTGCCGCCTGGTTCGACAAGGACATCGTGCTCGCCACCACCTGGGCCTCCGGCACCGCCGGCGGTGACTGCGGCGTGTTCGTGGCCTACAACGGCACGGCCATCTCCAACGTGGACATGGGCGACTTCGATGACATCTCGCACATGGCGAACTACGGCATCGCCCGCTCCATCAGCACCTTCGCCCGCATGCCCGAAGCCGACGGCCGCTGGGCGCGGGTCGGGCAAGGGAGGTAGGGGCACTGCCCCACCACAGAGGCGCAGAGGGCACAGAGGGGCACAGAGAAGGGTAAGCTTGAGCCTATCTAGTGCCTTGCCGTATCTTGCGCGAGCGCACGATTCCTGGTAGTGGCTCTCACCTGCATACCCTTGCTCTTCTCTGTGTTTCTCTGTGCCCTCTGTGTCTCTGTGGTGAGGGCGGTTGATCGTATGTCAGTGGCGGTTGAACGGGTCTGGCTCAGAGGCGGCAGGTGAGGCGTGATCTACTCGCAGGCGTTCCGGCGATTTGGTGAGGGTAAGGTCGTTCGTGCCGGGCTGATCGGCGTGGGGGACTTCGGGGCGCCCATCGTCACGCAATCGCCTCTGGTGCGGGGGCTGGACCTCTGCGTGGTGGCGGACCTTGACGTCGAGAGGGGACAGCGCGCCTACCTCGAGGCCGGGTATGGCGAGGAGCAGATCGCGCTCTGCGGGAGCCGCGCGGAGGCGCTGAGCGAGCTTGAGGCCGGGAGGCGCGTTGTGCTGGACGATGCCTCCCTGATGATGGAGCTGCCGATCCAGGTCATCGCGACGGGCACTCGCGTTCCGGAGGCGGGCGCGGTGTTCGCGGAGCAAGCGATCCTGCACGGCAAGCATGTGGTGATGATCGACAAGGAGGCGGACTCCGTGGTCGGCTCCCTGCTGAAGCTCTTAGCGGACCGGGCGGGTCTGGTCTACACCACAGATGATGGCGACGAGCCGGGGCTCCTGATGGGGCTCTACTCCTGGGCCCAAGCCCTGGGGCTGGAGGTCCTCTGCGGCGGCAAGCTGGAGAGCTGTCTCCACGACCCCCGCCGCAACACGCTTTGCGCGCGGGGGCGGGAGTCGGCGGTGTCGCCGGAGGACCGTTGGGCGCTGGAGCGCATCCCCGGTGGACAGGCGCGGCGCTATGTCGAGGGGCGGCGGCACCTCCGCGCCGCCTGGCAAGCCGACGAGGACCGCGGCGACCCCATCTGCCACATGGCGATCATCTGCAATGGCACTGGCCTAATACCGGACGCCCCCACCGGGCACCGCTCCCTCGTGCGGCTAGTGGAGATCCCAGAGGTCTTCTGCCCCGAAGAGGAGGAAGGGGTCCTCCGCACCCGTGGTGCGGTCGATATGCCGACGGTGCTCTTCGGCCCCGACGACCCCGAGCCCGGCGGCGGAGTGTTCCTGGTTGTGGCGAACGCTGACGCCGGGTCGAGGGAAGTGATGATCGAGAAGGGGCTGGTGGCGAACAGTCGGCGCTCCGCCATGCTCCTCTACCGGCCCTACCACCTCTGCGGAGCGGAGACGGCGATGTCGATCCTCTGCGCCGGCCTGCTGCGTGTTCCCACGGGTGCCACGGAGGTGCTGCCCCGGGTGGACATCCTGGCCACCACGGCCCGTGACTACCGCGCCGGAGAGGCCCTGGGCAGCCCGGGCGCCCTGGGCCTGGACCACGGCGTGAAGGCCTCCCTAGTCCCCGCCTTCGCGCTGACCGACACCGGCCCAGCCCCCTTCTTCCTGCTGGAGAACCGCCGGCTCACCCAGGACACTCCCGCGGGCACCGTGATCACAATGGATAGGGTGGACCTGCCACAGGACTCACCCCTGCTATCCCTGCGGAAGCGCCAGGACGCCCTCTTTCTGAGGGGCGGGTCGTCAGGTCGCCAGGTCGTGGGGTGGTAGGGTCGTTGGGTCGTTGGGTCGTTGGTGGAGGGCCTCAGGGGTGGCGGCGGCGGGCAGCTTGATGCGCTACAAGATGCTCAGACGACACCGGATCACCGTGCTTCATGCATCTCGCGGCGTCGATCCCCGCATCGTCTAGGGACCGCGGGATTCCTATGCACAGCTCCGGTTGGGCGCCGACGTACTTCGTACGGGGCCGTCGGCCACATCCAGCGGCAGCGCGCTTCACGCCCGCGATTCGGCGCGGGCAACTGAGCTTCCGAACGAGGAGAGCCACCCATGTCAGAAGCATCGCCTGATGCCGGGAGGACCCGGTGCGAGTGCACCATTCCCATCCTCAGCGTTACGGACCTGCAAGCCACCATCGACTACTTCGTGCGGGTCCTGGGCTTCAAGAAGGACTTCGACTCGCCCGAGTTCGCCTCGGTCTCCCGAAACGGGTCGGCCATTTACCTCTCCCGGGGCGGCCAGGGGCAGCCGGGCGCCTGGGTCTGGATGGGGGTGGAGGACGCGGAGGCCATCTATCAGGAGTACCAGGCCAGCGGCGCGCTGATCGACCACGAGCCGCGGAACTACCCCTGGGCGCTGGAGTTCAGGGTGAAGGACCCCGACGGCAACACCCTGCGCATCGGCTCCGAGCCCAGGACGGGGGAGCCCTACGACCAGCTCCTTCCCTAAGGCTGGCAAGGGTGCGGGAGTGGTCTGAAGCGGACTAGGCCACTCCCGCTATGGTTGAGGCCCAACCCGCATCTCGCCCGGGGCGCCTGCGCGTCGTGCCCGGCACGGGCGTATGCACGCCTTCCGCGAACAGCGCGGACCAGGAAGGCACGGTCATCCAAGCGCAGGTGGCGGCCGAGCGCGAGGGCCGACCGAAGGCGCGCTGGTCCGCCTAGTCCGCTGACGCCGGCCTTCGGTGCAGCGACCCCTGGGCGCCGCCGGCCTGGCCATGGCGGAATCTGCGCCAAGAGGCTTCAGCAAGATTAGGCCCCGGCCCCCCGCGCCGAATCGCCGGGCGGCCGGCCGGCGGCCAGCCCACCCTTGAGGCTCTGGCAACCCGTCTCGATCGAGTCCGCGACCCGACCCCGGCAAAGGCCCTACTCCCCCAGTCGCCGAACCCCCAGTTGTACGCCTGGAACCAGGTTCTTGGCATGAGCCGTAGGGTGGGGCGCCCCGGTTCCTGCAAGCCGGCTGGCGGCGGTCCATCCACAGGCCCTCCCTCCCAAGCCGATGTGTGGGGGGCGTGCGCGTGGAGGGCAGAGGAGGAGGTGGAATGAGCAGTCCTACGCTGGCGCAACTGGAGAGGGTAGATCTGCGCGAGGCTTGGCTCAGTGAGGCCCAGGACTTCACTCCGTGGCTCGCCCAGGAGGCGAGCATCGCCCTACTTGGCAAGACCATCGGGATGGAGCTGGAGGTGGAGGCGCAGGAGCAGCGGGTTGGGCCCTTCCGCGCGGACATCCTGTGCAAGGACACGCTGACAGACGCCTGGGTGCTGGTCGAGAACCAACTCGAGCGAACTGACCACACCCACCTTGGGCAGCTCCTGACCTACGCGGCGGGCCTCAGCGCCGTGACCATCGTCTGGGTGGCAGCCGAGTTCACTGATGAGCATCGGGCAACCCTCGACTGGCTCAACGAGATCACCGATGATCGCTTCAACTTCTTCGGGCTTCAGATCGAGCTCTGGCGAATCGGGGACTCCCCCTCCGCCCCCCGGTTCAACGTCATCAGCAGACCAAACGACTGGACCCGCCGGGTGGCCGGCGCCGCCCACGCGATCAGGGAGGGCAACCTCACCCCCACCCAGCAGGTATGCCTTGACTACTGGACCAGCTTCCGTGACTTCCTTTCGAACTCCGGCAGCCCCCTCCGCTCCCAGAAGCCCTTGCCACAGAGCTGGACCCTCTTTGCTCTAGGACGGTCCAACCTCTACCTCATGGCTACAATCAGCAACCGCGGTCAGTGGGTCTCCGCATCCTTGGTGCTCTCAGGTCCGGACGCGAAGGGCCACTTCAGAGCTCTGCTGCAGGAGCGACAGGAGATCGATCTCGGGCTTGGGGGGCAGGCAGAATGGCGGGAGATGCCGGAGAAGAAGGAGAGCCACATTGTTCTGCGGCTCCCCCAGACTGACCCCTCTGACCAGGAGCAGTGGCCGGTGCAGCATCAGTGGCTTCGGCAGAGCCTTGAACGGCTACGGCAGGTCTTCGGCCCCAGGGTCCGGGGGCTCGTGCCAGTAGACAGACTCGTAGAGGCCCCCGATCCCGAAGGGGATGCCACAGCCCGCGAGTCCAACTACTAGCGAGGGCTCAATGGTTCCGCAGGGGTGCGTTCGAGGGTGCTCAGACCGGCTTGCGGTGTGTGCGCGCTGATGAGGCTGCGTCTGGCAGCCCTATCGCCTGGAGGCGCCAATTCGTGCGACAAGTACAGGCAAGGTGCGCCGCCCCCGACGCGGGTCGGTTGCCTACCTAAAGCCATCGATATGGGGTATGCCGCTCGCCGAACGCTCCTGCCCCCAGTGCATTGCCCTGCTCAAGCCCAACCTGGGTGCGGCCGCGACTGCCGGCCATTCCGCCGGGAGGAAGGCGAACTATGCCAGCCAGTGATCACGCATCGCTGCAAGCCCTGCTTCGACGCCTGCTGCAGCAGCCACGCGAGTCTGGGTGGCTGGAGTTCACGCGCAGCAACTCAAGCCCGGAGGAGATTGGGCAGTACGTCTCCGCGCTAGCCAACTCAGCAGCGCTTGCGGGCATGGAGTACGCGTACCTGGTCTGGGGGGTGGATGACGCCACCCATGAGGTGGTCGGTACGACGTTCCGTGTTCAGTCGGCTAGGAAGGGCAACGAGGAGCTTGAGGGCTGGCTCCGCCGCCTCGTAGAGCCTGACCACTCGCTCCAACTCCACGAGGTCGACCTGGATGGGAAGCTCATCTCGCTGATGCAAGTGCCCCGGGCCTCACACCGGCCGGTGAGCTTCCAAGGTCGTGAGTTCATCCGAGTGGGGTCCTACACGAAGCCCCTCCGCGAGCACCCAGATATCGAGAGGCAGCTCTGGCGGCTGTTCGATACACGGCCCTTCGAGTCCCTCGTAGCTCTTGGCGGCCTCACCGCAGCCCAGGTGCTTGGCCTCCTCAACTACCCGGCCTTCTTCAGGCTTCTCGGCGTGCCCCTGCCAGCAGGGCCAGAGCAGATCCTTGAGCGTCTTGCGGGTGATCGCTTTGTTCGGATGTCCTCCGATGGCTACTGGGGTGTAACCAACCTTGGCGCGGTCCTTCTCGCCCACCAGGTGACGGCCTTCCCACGCCTTGGCAGGAAGTCAGTGCGTGTGGTTGTCTACCGGGACTCGTCAAGGATCGAGACTACTCGGGAGATTGAGAGGCAGGCTGGGTATGCGGCGGATTTCGAGGAGCTGATGTCAGCGCTCAGTACGCTCTTGCCATCCAATGAGGTACTGGGCCAAGCTCTCAGACGCCAAGTGCCCATGTACCCCGAGGTCGCCGTGAGGGAGCTCGTTGCCAACGCTCTGATTCACCAGGACCTTACGGTCACCGGCGCGGGACCCATGGTAGAGATCTTCGCTGACCGCATGGAGATCTCGAACCCCGGGACGCCGCTGGTGGAACTGGATCGCTTCATCGACACCTGTCCTCGTTCCCGAAATGAAGACCTGGCGTCATTCATGCGCCGTGCCGGAATCTGCGAGGAGCGAGGAAGCGGTATTGACAAGGTTGTGTCAGCTATCGAGGCCTATCAGCTTCCCGCGCCGCTGTTTGAAGCTCCGGGCGACAACACCCGTGTGGTGCTGTATGCTCACCGCCCACTCTCAGGCATGAGTCCCAGCGATAGAGTTAGGGCTTGCTACCAGCACACCTGCCTGCGGTATGTCAGCAGCCATGAGACCACGAACGGCTCCCTTAGGCAGCGTTTCCAGATAGAGGAGCGTAACAGAGCGCAGGTCTCGCGCATACTGAGGGATACAGTCGAGAAGGGGCTCATTCGCCCGAGGGACCCGGACAGCAGTTCCCGCAGGATGGCGAGCTACGTCCCCTACTGGGCGTGAGCGGTGGCCCCTCCGCTCTTTTTGATGGCTATTTGACTGGTGCCACTGCCATCGCCGCCATAGCCATGGGCAACAGCCATATCCATGCTCAGCCTAGACCCCAGATGCTCCTCTGCCAGGCGCTTCCCCGATTGATGGCTATTTGACTGAAGTGATCCTGGCTAGACATCAGCCATGTCTCTGAGTGACAGGACCACGGGTCGCCTAGCCTGCACTGCGCACGGGAGTGTGTGGAAGCCCGCGCCATGCCCGACATGCAAGCGCCTCATTCATCGTTCTGGCTAGGTCCTCCCCTTCGACCCCACGACCCGCCTTGAGGAAGACGCCCTCCCGCTCCCGAAGCTCTGATCGGTGATCCGTCGAGTGGGGGAGGCAGTCATGCGAGTTCCGTGGCTAGGAGTCGTGATCCTGGCCTGTGCCGCGCTTGCTCAGGTGCCGGCCGGCGCCGCCAGTGGCGTAACCGGCGAGGAGGGAGGAGGGTCCATGCCCGGTCTGCGGGTGGTTCAGCTTCGGTGCGAGTACCTGGAGGATCCGCTGGGGATCGATGTCCGCATCCCCCGTCTGGGCTGGAAGCTGGAGGCGGTGCACAAGGGCTCGCGTGGCATCACCCAAGCCTCCTACCGGATCCTGGTCGCCAGCGACCCGGGGAAGCTGGCGATGGACCAGGGCGACCTGTGGGACAGCGGCAAAGTGGCCTCGGGCGAGACAACACAGATCGCCTACTCGGGAAAGCCGCTCGGCTCCCGGCAGCGGTGCTACTGGAAGGTCCGCGTGTGGGACCAGCGGGGCCACGCGGCCCATTGGAGCCCCACCGCGTGCTGGTCGATGGGTCTTCTGGAGCCCGGCGACTGGGGCGCGAGGTGGATCAGCGATGGCGTGGCGCCCTCAGAGCCGGCCAGGGGAGCCCACAACGGGTACCACAGCCAGTTCGCGACCTCGGCCGACACCGCCAAGTGGGTTTCCGTCGACCTCGGGGAGTCGAGGAAGGTGGACTCGGTCCGCCTCTTCCCCGCGCGGCCCTACGACTGGTCGCCCGATACTCCCGGCTTCCTCTTCCCCCTCCGATTCCGCGTGGAGGTCTCGGACTCCCCGGACTTTGCGAGCGCCCAGACCGTGGTCGACCGCACTGCCCAGGACGTGCCCAGCCCCGGCACGGAGCCGCTCTCGCTCAGCTTCGACAGGGTCGCCGCGCGCTACGTCCGGCTGACGGCCACCCGGCTGCGGGAGCGCGATGGCGGGCAGTTCGGCCTGGCTCTGGCGGAGATGCAGGTGCTGGGCGGCGGGAAGGTGGTCAGCCAGGGGGCGAAGGTGGCGGCCCTGGACTCCATCGAGTCCGGCGCGTGGTCGGCGGCGAACCTGACCAACGGAGACACCACCTCTCACCCGGCGGGAGCCTCCAAAGCGCTTCCCGCGCCACTGCTGCGCCGGAGCCTGCGTCTGGATGGGCCGATCCGGCGGGCAACGGTCTACGTCACGGCACTGGGTCTCTACGAACTGCACATCAACGGCGCTCGCGTGGGCGACCACGTGCTGGCACCGGAGTGGACGGACTACCACCGGCGGGTGCAGTACCAGACCTACGACGTAACCCCACTGCTGCGGCCTGGGGACAACGCACTGGCGGCCCTGCTGGGCGACGGCTGGTACGCGGGGCGCATCGGGCTCTCCAACATCGTGCCCGGCGGCCCCGACCGGGGCATCTATGGGCCCCGTCCGGCGCTGATGCTGAGGTTGGAGGTCGAGAGGGCCGACGGCAGCGTGGAGACGGTCGTCTCGGACGGAGCGTGGCGCCGCGCCCCCGAGAGCTTCGTCCGGAGCAGCGACATCCTGGATGGCGAGACAGTGGACGCACGGCTGGAGAGCGATGGCTGGGACAGGCCGGGTTTCGACGACTCCGGCTGGGCCGCCGCCAAGGTTCTGAGCCTGAAGTCCCCCGCCCTCGTCGCGCAGCCCAACGAGCCCATCCGCGTCACCCGGGAGGTCAAGCCGGTCTCCCTGAAGCAGGTGGAGGCCGGCGTCTTCATCTACGACCTGGGCCAGAACCTGGTGGGCTGGTGCCGCCTGAAGCTGAAGGCGCCTGCCGGCACGGAGGTCACGCTCCGGCACGCCGAGGTGCTGGAGCCCGATGGCAGCCTCTACACCGCGAACCTTCGCGGCGCGCCGCAGATCGACCGCTACACCTGCCGGGGCGGAGACGAGGAAGCCTTCGAGCCGCGCTTCACCTACCACGGATTCCGGTATGTGGAGGTCTCCGGTCTGCCCAAGAAGCCGGCGCTCCGCGACCTGGTTGCTCGCGTCTTCCACTCCTCTTCGCCGGAGGTCGGCAGCTTCGAGTGCTCTGACCCCGAGCTGAACCGGCTGTGGCAGAACGTGCTCTGGACCCAGCGCGCCAACCTGATGAGCTCTCCCACCGACTGCCCGCAGCGCGACGAGCGGCTGGGCTGGATGGGCGATATCCAGTCCTTCTGCCAGACCGGCCTGTTCAACATGGACCTGGCTGCCTTCCTCACCAAGTGGCTGCGCGACGTTCGCGACGCCCAGACGAAGGACGGCCGCTTCCCAGACTTCGCGCCGCATCCCTTCGGGCCAGAGGAGCGCTTCAGCGGCGCCCCCGCCTGGTCCGACGCGGGCGTCTTCGTGCCGTGGACGCTCTACCTGAACACGGGCGACCACCGGATCCTGGAGGAGCAGTTCGAGGCGGCCCGCCGCTGGGTGGAGTTCGTGCGCGGCAAGAACCCGGACCTCCTCTGGCGCAACGCTCGGGGCAACGACTACAACGACTGGCTGAACGCCGACACGCAGGTTCTGGAGGATTGGCCCAAGCAAGGCGGCGCGGTGCCACCGGAGGTGCTGGCCACCGCCTTCTTCGCGCGCTCCACGGAGCTGGTGTCGCGTATGGCGGACGTGCTGGGCCGCTCCAAAGAGGCCAAGCAGTACGGCGAGCTGGCGCGGGGCATCCGTGAGGCGTTCAACCGCGCCTACGTCTCCCCGGAGGGCCGCGTCCAGGGCGACACACAGGCCGGCTACGCTCTGGCGCTAAGCTTCGACCTGCTGCCCGAGGCGCTGCGCCCCGCCGCCCTGGGCTTCATGGTCGAGGGCCTCAAGCCCTACCGCGGGCACCTCTCCACCGGCATCCAGACGACCCATCGCCTGATGCAGGAGCTGACTCGAGGCGGCCGCACCGACGTGGCCTACGAGCTGCTGAACCAGCGAACCATCCCCTCCTGGCGCTACACGGTCGAGCACGGCGCCACCACCATCTGGGAGCGCTGGGACGGCTGGGTGGAGGGCCGAGGCTACCAGGACCCGGGGATGAACTCCTTCAACCATTGGGCGCTGGGCGCGGTGGGCGAGTGGATGATGCGGGTGATCGGCGGCCTGAACTCCGATGAGTCTCACCCGGGCTGGCGACGCTTCCTGCTGAAGCCCCAACCCGGCGGCGGCCTTACCTGGGCGAGGGTGGCCTACGACTCCCCCCGCGGCCGGATCGGGCTGAACTGGAAGCAGGAGGGCGCCACCCTGCACCTGGAGGTGTCCGTCCCGCCCAGCACCACGGCGGAGGTCCACGTCCCGGCCTCGGAGGGCTCCCAGGTGAAGGAGAGCGGCCAACCTGCGGGCGCCAGCCCGTGGCTTCGGCACCTCCGCCGCCAAGACGGCTGTGAGGTCTACGAGGTCTCCTCCGGGGACTACCGGTTCGAGGTTGGGGGGTAGGCCCTAGCCGACGGCCATTAACAGCCCAACCACAGAGGGCACAGAGAGGGGCATGGGGGGTGAAAAGGCCTCGAGAGGTGGGCTGTCGGAGACCAGGCCGTAGGTGCTGAGGCCCTGGTGGCGCGAGCAGGAGGCTCGCACTCGGCGCGGGCGTACCGGCTGCGACTCGGCCGCAGACCGAGCAGCTCCGATCGATCGCGGCGCTGGCTCGCACCTACACTCCAGCCCACGGTTGAGGCCGTTGGGGCGCAGGCGGGACGCCTGCGCGGCCCCGCGCATGCTCCTCCCCCGCGGCTTCCCCAGTGACTCAGCCCGGTCTGGGTGGCCGGCCGTTAGTCCCAGCGCCCGTTACTCCGCGCAGGCGAGACGCCTGCGCCCCAACGACCTCAGGCGCGGGCCGGCGGCGATGGCTTGGGCAGGAGCTGGACCTGGCCTGACGCGAACCTGCTCGGCCTGCGACCGAGTCGCAAGCGGGACGCTCGCGCCGAGTGCGGGCCTCCGGCTCGCGCCACGGGGGATTGACTGGAGGCGGACCACTGCTTGGGGGCTGGACGGCGTCGCGCAGGCGAGACGCCTGCGCCCCAACTGCCTCGATTGGCAGCCGGTTGCGGAGGCGGCGGTAGGTGGCAAGAGGGGCTTGGCTTAAGACCTTCTCGGCCTGCGGCCGAGTCGCAAGCGGGACGCTTGCGCCACCAGGGCTAGGCTTGTGCCCTTGATGGAGGGGGAGCTCTCGATAGGCTGGCTGACCCCTGCTCGGGCTGGGGCCCAGTCGCAGGCGAGACGGCTGCGACCCAAGTGCCTCGACCATGGGCTGAAGGCCAGGTTCGAGCCGGCGGAGTGATGGGCCAGGCATCGGGCCACGGCGTAACGTCTACGCCTACTTCACCAGCGGCACTGGGGTTCCCAGGACTCCGAGACGCGGGTGATGCTCTCGGCTTTGCCGGTCTCCTCGTCTATCTCCACCAGGATCCCGGAGACTACGACCTCTCCCTCGGCCACCTCGAACTTGGCGGGCATATTGGAGAGGAAGCGGCCCAGCAGGACTTCCTTCCGGAAGCCGAGGACGGAGTCGCGGGTGCCGGTCATGCCGATGTCCGTGATGTAGGCGGTGCCGGCGGGCAGCACCCGCTCGTCGGCGGTGGGCACGTGGGTGTGGGTGCCGAACACCAGGCTGACGCGGCCATCCAGATACCACCCCACGGCCTGCTTCTCCGAGGTGGCCTCCGCGTGGAGGTCGACCAGGACGATGGGGGTGGCGGCACGGGCCTGATCTACCAGGCGCCTGCCGACCTGAAAAGGCGAGTCCAGGGGCTCCATGAACACACGGCCCATGAGGCTGATGACGGCCACCTTCTTGCCACTCTGGGTGGTGTAGATGCCCAGGCCGCGTCCGGGGGCGCCCTCGGGGTAGTTGGCGGGGCGGAGGAGCCGGGACTCCTCGCTGAGCGTGGGATAGATGTCTCGCTTATCAAAGACGTGGTTGCCCGTGGTGATGCAGTCCACCCCATAGGAGAGGAGCTCGCGAGTGATCTCGGGGGTGAGCCCCATGCCGCCGGCCGCGTTCTCGCCGTTGAGAACCACGAAGTCCGGGTGATGCTGGTCCACCAGGTAGGGGAGCGTGTCCGCTACAGCCCTCCTCCCCGGCTTCCCAACCACGTCACCCAGCACCAGTATTCGCACGCCTGCATCCTCTCCAAGGGATGTTCCCATGTGTCTTCATGTCAAGACCCGGTAACTGCGTGAGGGGGTGTGTGGGTGAGGGGGTGAGGGGGTGAAAGGGCCTCAGATCCGCAGGTCCCCA
>DASXUI010000323.1:0-46931 GCA_036504955.1 Armatimonadota bacterium | reverse complement strand
ACCAGAGCGCGGGGCTCCAGGATGACGGGTGCCGCGCGGCCGCAGGCCAGGATGTCCCGGAGCCGAGAGAGGTCGAAGGCCTCCACGGACTCCAGCAGGTCGTCCACCGCCTGGCGATGGTCCGGCGGCACGGTGACGAGGGCCCGAACCCGAGTGTCGGTGGGCGGGGCGGCAGGCTGGCGCTTACGCACCGGACACCTCCGCGATCTCGGCGTAGAGCTGCGTGGTGTTGAGCAGCTCCTGGAAGGAGGCGCTGAGCCCCTCCGGGTCCAGGGACAGCGAGGGGTAGCGGGACAGCAGGGCGTCCGCCAGGGCCTCGTAGAGCGGGTGTCCGTGCTCAAGGCGACTCCACAGGACGCCGCGCGCCTCCAGGCTGAGCTCTTGGGCGGAGGGGTCTGGACGGCGGGGCCGCGGCTTCGCCGCGAGTCGAAGGCGGGGGCCCAGGACGGGCGGCAGGTGCAGCGTGTGGCCGGCGGCGACGCTCTTCCGGAGGCGGACGCAGCCGCGTCGGCGCTGGCGGGTGCTCAGCAGCGACTTCACGATGGCGCCTGTCTTGGCGTCTCGAGTCAGGGGCTCAGGCATGGGAGTCCTCCTGGTTCGGGCTGAGGCGGTGGTCGCGGGTGCCCTGCGGCACCGTGTAGTAGCGGGGGGTGCCATCAGTACCCAAGCACAGGCCGCCCAGCCGGGAGCGGATGGCCGGGCCGGCGTCGCCGTATCGCTGGGCCAGGTCCCGCCAGGCGATGTTGCTGGTGATGATGAGCCCTCCGCCGTAGCTGGCGCGCGCCTGCAGGATCTCCAGCAGGTGGTCCGACTCCAAGGCTTTGGGCTTCACCAGCGCGAAGTCATCGAGCACCACCAGCCGGGCGCGGGTGAGGGAGTCCAGGAGCGGGCGCTCTCCGCGTCCCCTCTCGGCGGACCGGGCCTCCTCGAACAGCTCCCGGAAGAGCTCGTGAGAGAAGCGCATCAGGGCGCGCTGTCCCCGGTCCAGCACCGCGTTGCAGGCGGCCGCGGCTAGGTGCGATTTGCCGGTTCCCACGGGGCCCGAGAGGTAGAGGGCGCCGTGGGGGCGATCCGCCATGCGGCGGAAGCCCTCCACGATGGGGAGCCAGGCCTCGGCCTCGAGGGCGAAGTTGCTGAAGCTGCAGCCGGACAGCAGACGGGAGATACGGCTGTCGAGCCGGAGCTGCGCGGCCTCCGAGGCCTCGCGGGCCTCCAGCGTCTGGCGGCGCTGGGCCTCCTGGCGGGCGGACTGCCGGCGGGCGTCCTCCAGCTCGTGGGGGCACTGATGGCGGAGCCAGTTGGAGCCGCCGTCATACCACTCCCGCCGGCAGCCCGCGGCTAAGTAGGCGGTCTGCTGCTCTTCGGTCCACTCCCTGAAGGCCACGAACTCCTGGGGCGTGAGGTCCGACGCAAGCCTGGGGTGCTGGCAGAGCCAGGTATCGGGCCGGTTGGGAGAGACGGCCTTGGGCACCACCGGGATGCTGCTGAAGCCAAGGGCGGCGAAGTCAGCCACGGGGGCCTCCTCCCTGCTGGCCGCGGCGGGCCCGGGCCTCGAACTCCTCCGCGTCGCGGTCCGCCTGTGTGATGGGGCGGCCATCGGTGGCGGGGCGGTGGGGTGGGCCGACGGGGATGCTGGAGGTCACGAGGGCCGGGAGGGGGTCTTCCGTCCACATGAACTCGTTCAGGAACGTAGAGGGCATGCAGACGTTGCCATTGGCCCAGTGCTGGCTGCGCTTGAAGCGCTCCAGCCCCTGCATTAGGGCCTGGAAGGTGGTGTCGTCCGCGTCGGGCTGGGGGCTGATGCGTAGCCAGGCCTCCCAGGCGAGCACTTTCTTGACCTTCCGCTCGTGCCGGGGATAGGCGTCCCAGAACTGCTCGAACCGCTCGGAGTGGGCGGGGTGCTTGCGACTGGCTGGCTTGGCGCGTCGGGGGGTCGGTACCGGCTGGGGCCCTCCTGCACCTCCCCCTTGTCTCTCCCCTCTCCCCCCTTGGGTGTGAGGATCTAAGACCACACAAGGAGATAGAGGGGGTATGGGGGGGAAAGAACCCGTTTCGCTGCCTTGGGCGCCCTCGGCAGGGGTGGCTGAGCGTGAAGTGCCCTCGGAACTGCTATGCTGCATCGCAGTTGGGCCGGTTTGGGGTGGCAACTGCTGTGCTGCATCGCAGTTGGGCCCGCCGCAACTGCTATGCTGCATAGCAGTTGGGGGGACCTCCACACTGGAACTGCTATGCTGCATAGCAGTTAGGGACCTCAACTGCTGTGCTGCATCGCAGTTGGGGTCCGAGATCGAGTAGACCAACTGGTGACCTCTTCTCCCTCGCGTCACCAGCTCGCGGGCGATGGCGAGCTGGGCCCCACGCCCTACCGCGTTCCGGTCCAGGCCCGTGAGGGCGCACAGATCGGCGGTGGAGAGGGGGGTGCTGGCCTCCGAGAGGGCGACCAGCACCTTGAGTTCTGCGGTTGACATGGACCCCAACCGGGGACCAAGAGCGGGTAGCGGCATGGGCCTACTCGTTCGCGTATGGGTCCGGCGTTGAGGCCTCAGTGGCCATCGAGCCGCTCTTGGCCAACGCCTTCAGTAGGGCCTGGCCCTGGGACTCAGAGAGGCTGGTTAGGGGCAGCGCGCCCACAGTCTTCGTCTTCAGCAGGGAGAGCTTCACCTTCCCGACCCCGGCCGCTCCCAGGTCCGCCGTCAGCGCCTCAATCCTCCGGAGGGTGTCGTCACTGATAGGCTCCTCCCGGGGGCGGTCCGTAGTCGCTGTGGCATCGGCTGGCTCAGTGGCCACCGGGGCCCCCTCCGGCTCCGTCTCAGGGTCCTCGTCCTCTGCGGCCGGCTCGGTGGCGGCCAGGGCCTGCAGCCGCTCCAGGAGGGCCGCCTGCTGCTCACGGGCGAACTTGGCGGGGTTAAGGGAGCCGCCCGCGGCCTGGCAGTCCTGGCGCCAGTCCTCGGGCGTGTAGCCGTGGCTCTGCCGGAGCTGCTTGGCCAGAGCGTCGCACTCGGCGACCAGGTCGGGCGGAGGCGGAGCGCCGTCGGTGAGCCAAGCGTTGAGGATACCCGCGATCTCGGGGCCGGCCATGGGGTAGACCTGGTCAGTCAGAGCCGGGCAGCGGGTCTTGGAGATGACGAGGTCGTGGTTCATGTTGATGTCGCCGACAACGTCGAACTCGTAGGAAAGGCCCTCGCGCTGGATGGGCTGCAGCCCCTTCTTGACGACCTGGGAGCGCCCGCTGGCGTCCTTCTCCAGCGAGTAGTCCTCCTTGGCCCGAAGGGTGCAGATGACGTGCAGGCCGGCGCCCAGGATGGCGTCAATAAGCGCGTTCTGGAGTGGGGTGACGTCTCTCCAGGCCGCGAAGTTATTGCCGCCCTGGTTGCGCTTCGAGACCCTGTCAACCAGCTCCAGGGCCCCGTCCTTGCCGCTCCAGGCGTGGCTGAGGCTGTCGATCACCAGCACGTCGTACCCGGCCTGTTCCGCCTCGTGGATGGCCGCGATGTAGCGCTCTGGGTGGAAGCTGGTGAGCTCCTGGGTGTCGAAGCCCAGCTCCGCGTACTTGCTGGCGGAGCCGCGCTCGGTGTCCAGCACCGCCACCCGCTGCCCCAGGCCCTTGGCGATCCGCAGGGCCGTCATGGTCTTTCCGGACCCCGAGGGGCCCACCAGGGCCAGACGCAGACGGGCCTGGCTCTTCGATGCTCGCTGGAAGGCCATCAGAGCACCTCCTCCGCAGTGGTGGCCCGCTCCGACAGCGCCTCCGGGTCCCGCAGCGGGGTCTCGTCGCCGCGGCTGAAGGCGGCCGCCAGTATCATCAGCGCGATGGCGATGGCCATGACCGCGCCGCCGCAAGCCAGGCCGAGGGGGAAGCCAGTCACCACTCCACCTCCGACTCATCGCCGAAGGCCCGCTCAACCATGGCCTCGGCGTCGCCGAGGAGCAGGTCGTGCGCCAGATGGTCAAGCGCCTGGGGGCTCATCAGCAGGCGATCCTGCTCCATCTGGGCGCGCCTCTCGCGGGCACGCATCGCCATCAGCAGGAGCAGGGCCGCTGCCCCACAGCAGGACAGCACTAGCGCCAGAAGGTCCGTCATCGCAGGGCCTCCTGGTCGAAGCGGCTGGGGACGGGCAGAGGCAGGCGGTGCAGGCTCAGCTCCGCGAGGCGGATAAGCTCCGCCACGGTGTTGAGTACCAGCTCCGGAAGCGCCGGCTCCGTCAGGAGCAGCCGGCTGTTGTCCGCCACCTGCTGCAGCCGAAGGCGGAGGATCCGCAAATCCTCCTCGGTGCCGTCGGCGGGCCAGTGGCGGAGGTCCTGCAGCACCCAGTCAATGTTGTCCCGGACGTAGGCGCGCAGGGCGGCGCGTCCGGTGGCGGCCACCAGGCGCCACAGCGTCAGGTAGCGGTCGGCCAGCTCCACCAGGGGCGGGGGCTCCGGAGGCTGCTCCGGAAACACGCGGGGCAGGCGGCGATGGAAGATCGCGAGGTGTCGGGCATCCATGGGGGTCTCCTCAGCCTTTCCTGGACTGCTTGCCCTCGGGAGCGGGGTGAAGGGGGATCCGAATCGCCAGGAGGTTAGCCTGTTGGCCCGTGCGCCTGACTACGGTAACGAGGGAGTCCTCCTTCAGCTTCCGTAGGGTGCGGGATACGCAGGAGGTGGAGATACCGTAGGCGTCCGCGATGGTACCCTGGGGTAATCCCTTCGTCGCTGCCCGGTCCTGATGCCGCGCGATGTAGAGGTAGATCGCCAGCATGCGCTCGCTCATGTAGGCGAGCCACCCTCCGTGCTCCAACGCATCCCACATCTCTTGCTCCTCGGGAGTGAACCAGTCCAGCATTTGGGCCGAAACCTATACTGCGCGGTTGTTTGTGTTGCACAGCTATGCAACAATAGCTTGCTTTTCAGGCCGGAAGGTGCTTCGGCACCCTCCCAAGCTCTCCTTCCGGCCTCTTTCGGGCCTTTTTCCGGGAGGCGGCGGGGCGGCCGACGGACAGCCGGTTCCGTAGGCAGAGCACCTCCGGCTGGGGCGCCTCGGGTGGCGCCGGCGGCTCCGCCGGGAGCGGCTGCTCGAAGGGCTCCGGTCGGCTGCAGCAGCGCTGAATCCACACGGGGTTCAGGCCCAGGAACTCAGTGGCGAGGAACCGGGCGCGGGCCTTGTCTGCCGCGGGGCTCTTGCGGAACAGGTAGGGGGCGAGGCCGACGAGCTCCCGGGCGGCAGCCTGACGGCTCTCGGGCTCGGCGCGGTGGCCGGCGGAGGGCAGGCGCCGGTAGTGGCGGGTGGGCGGTCGGTTCGCACGGCGCGTCACAGCAGACCTCCTCTGCGGGTGGTGGCGGCACGGCCGGCCTGGCGCACGCGGGTACCGACAAGAGCGGCCTGGCGGTTCGCCTCCTTCTCGCGTTCGTGGCGCCGAAGCTCCGCCTCATGCAGCTCCACCGCCTGCTCCCGGGCATACTTGCGGATCGCGGGGTCCCTGAAGCAGCCCGGGCAGAGCCAGATGAAGGGCTCTGGCTCACGGTCCGGGTAGAGGGCCACGCGCTTGGCGTCTGAGTAGTCGTCGGGGTCCACCGTCTTGCCACAGACGCGGCAGGTGGTCAGGCCGGTTGGGGCCTCGTCAGTTACCATGGCCGGCCTCACTCTCAAGGGGCTCCACCAGTACGTCCATGGCGCTGAGCGTGGCCTCTAGGGCCGCCTCGACGGCTTGGGAGTCGTCTGCGCGCAGGTGCTGGTAGGTGAGGTCCCTCGACAGGGCCAGGAGTGCGACCGAACCCCTCAGCAGGGAGGCCGCGTTCATCCGGGCCGACTCGGGCGGGTCAACGCGCACGCTGAACGCGAGTTTGGATCTCTCAGGCATAGTCGCCCTCCTCGTCGAGCAGGTCATCAAGGGTGACCTCGGTGTCCGTGGCGTCGCCGTAGCACCGGGCGCACAGCAGGACGGTCTCGGCGCCCATCGTGAGGGGCACTAGGGTGTCGGGCAGGGTGCAGAGGGCGCAGGGACCCTCGGTGAGGGGGTAGGTGGTGGCGGTCATCCGGCACCTCCGGCCACCAGGGCGCGGGCTCGGTCTATCACCCGCTGAGCGCGAGGCTCCAGGATGCTCTCCACCAGCACCGAGGCGGTGATGGAGGGTCGGCTGTAGGGGCGCCGGTTCTGAGGGCCGGGCCGGACCGGGGCGCGGTGGGTGCAGCAGCCCAGGCAGTAGTAGGTGCGCTGGCGGGTGCCCAGGCGCGGGGCGGTGGCGGCGCAGAGGGTGCCGGGCGCGATGAGGCAGCCGAGGTGCCGGCAGCGGAGATACCGCTGGGCCGTGACGGTGCCGAGGACGAGGGTGGCGGCGTGCGAACGGTGGAACACGATGCAGCCCTCGACCCACTGGGCGCGGTCGTCGGACGGCTGGGCGGGCTGGAGGTAGGGCCATCCCAGGGGATAGTGGCCGCTGGGGAAGCGCTCTTGGCGCCGCCGGTCCAGCTCCGCCTGGCGCAGAACGCGCTGGCAGTGCTGCTCCAGCACGGAGTCCACCCTCTGGGCGAGCTCCTGGGGAGAGGCGTTGGCGAGGGTGGTCATCGCGGCACCTCGCAGCAGTCCAGGCAGTAGCGCCGCACGGCGGGCTGGCTCAGGTCGGCGCCATGGGACCGGGTGGGGCGGATCTCACGTCCGCAGTCCGAGCAGACGTGGCGCTGGGAGTCCTGCACGGCCGTGAGGGGCAAGTGCCCCTTGCGGCGGTACAGCAGGGCGGAGAGGGCGACGGGGGCGCTCACCTCGCACCGCCAGACTCACGGGCCTGGGCGCGGCACAGGGGGCAGGTGGCCAGGTGCCGGCGACCCTTCTGGGCGGCCAGCTCGGCGTCACGGTCAAGGCTGGCGCTGAGGACGAGGTAGGCGGCGGAGCAGAGGGCCGCTCCAGCGATGACCCAGCCGAGGGCGCGGTAGAGCTGCCGCGGTCGGGCGTGTGGGTGATGGTGATGCGCTACGCTTGCGTGGTCGGCCGCTTGCTTTGAGGCGCGCGGACGTGTTAGGATCGGTGATGGTGACATGATCATGTCTCCACGGCCCCCGCCGTCGTGTCATCCGCCAAGATAAGGCGACGGTTGGGGGCTTCTCTTCGTCTGTGGGCCGCTAGTGGCCGGCTACTTCATCAGGGAGAGCGCTTCCGCGTTTTCCTTCTCCTCGGCCTCGACGAACCGCGCTATGGCTTCAAGCGCCGCTGGTCTCTTGGCCACTCCGTAGTAGCGGCAGATACGCTCGAACCGCTGATCTAGCGAGAGCGGCACATCGGCAAGGACTCCCTTGGTTGGCTCCCCCAGTGGGTTCCTGTCCTTCGGAACAGGCATCGTCTCACTCCGCGTCGTAGGTGATACGCGGAGGGGTGGGGTGGAGCACCTAGCTGGCATCGATCCCTCCGTTGGGGGTGGCGGAAGCCCTTCCTCCACCCCCGTTCTGTGTGTCTGTAACGATGTTACAAGGATTACATCGGGTTGTCAATGCCCTTTCCTCACCTCGCGCGATTGCCTTTCTGATAGCTTCGTGCCGTAGACCACGCCCTTGTACCTCCACCGAATCCAGCCCTGGTTGTCGTCGGGCAGACACCCCTCTATCCAGTCCCCAACCGCCTGCAGGACCAGGATGTCCTCTCCGTCGCTGACATGGCTGGTTGGTCGTGCCATCTGTGACGCGTTGTCTGGAGCTACCCGGACGTTGACCCCGCCACCGCGAGGGGTCTTGACGCGAAGGATATCGCCAAATCGAAGCCATGTGGGATCGGTAGCGCCCTCGACTGGTGCTTCTGTGCGCTCTGGGCTGAGCTCCGGTGGCGCCGTCAGGTTGGGTGGAAGCGCGCTCAGAAAGGGAACCTCCGCCTCCATCCTGCTGGGCCGCGCCGAGGTCTCTGGCGGCACCGTGAGTCGCTCCAGCAGTTTCACGTTCTGGACACCAGAGCTAAGTACTGATACCAGGCAGGCCAAGGCGACGATGCCGGCCAGTACCGAGGCGACCCGTACCACGGGATGCTCCTGGCCGTTCTCCTGGCCCAGCATCATCGCGAGCAGGCGAACCACCACGTAGACCCCAACCATTAGGCCGATATCACCGATCATGGGCTGACCTCCTTGTGGGATCAGCTTCGGCCTGGCTGGCTGGGCTCCTGGGAGCAACACGGGCGAGGAACAGCGCTTTCTAGGGGCAGGCGGCTACAAACACAGCAGGCCTCTGGCCCAGGGGGGTCCTGCTCCGCCAAGACGGGCCGCGCGCGGCCCGGTCGGTTACCCGACGACAGGTGCCCCCCTGGGCCAGAGGCCCAGAAGGTGCGCGCGGTATGTGAGTAGCGGACGCTTGGCGGTCGACCGCTGCCAAGGAGTGTTTCCACCTTCCACCCCAGGTTCCTTCGCCTCTTTCCGCGCGCCAGCCACACCAAACATCTGTTCCCACAAACGTAGGACCGTGAGATCGGCAAACAGTGAAGAGGAGATGGCGAGGGGATGCCGAACGAGGCGGCAGGAGAGAGCAAGGGGGTAGCGACCAATGGGTGAGCGAGGGAAGGGTGCCGACGCCGGGGCGGTAGTAGTGTGGGGGCGGGGTGGATGAGCGAGAGAAACCACAGTTACGCCTTTAGCAAGCTGAACTTGAGGACCCCCTACCCGGACAAGGGCGCCTACCTGCTGGAGGCGCTAGGGTCGGGAGCGTTCTACGAGAGCACCAAGCACCAGTGGTCCTTTCGGGACGTGTCAGTGGTGGCCGAGGGGCCTCAGCTTCACGGATTCCTGGTTAAGGCCCGAGACCAGAAGCACGTGGAGCAGGCGCCGCCAGGTCAGGCCGGTATGACACCCCAGGACCTGAGCTTCATCGTGGAGGCCAAAGCCCACTTCTTCCTGGACCCGTCCAGTGGCATCGTCTCCCACCAGATCGTGGGCGGCATCACCGCTCTGGAGTTTGTGGAGCGGTTTCCGGCTGTGCTGCTCAGGAGCCCCCAGCACACGCTCGTCGAAGCCTTCATGGTCGCCATCGAGGAGCGGGAGGAGTTCCTGTCCGCGGTAGGGACCCTCCAAAAGGTGACTCGGTTCTCCGTGACCCTGCACCCCTCCAACCCCAACAACAGCCACCTATGGCGAGACCTAGACGAACAGATCCGTAAGATCAAGGCGCTTACTTTCAGGGAGGAGTACGAGTCCTCGGAGGGGCTTGACCTGGAGGCGGCAGGTGGTATGATTGACCGGATCCTCATGGCAGAGGATGGCCTGGGGGTAGCCTGCGCAGAGGGCGAGAGAGACGGGAAGCGGCAGGTCATCCGCACCGGCACGAACCCCGTCGTCCAGGCGGTGCCGGCGTCCCTGGAGGAGCCCAAGGGGATCCTGGACGCGCTGATGGTGAGGTTCCAGCAGATACGGGACAGGTATCGAGATGGTAAGGACGGAGACGGCTAGGTCCTACCTGGTCTCAGTCGACTTTGTTGTCGCGGCGGCACTGGGTCTCTTGCTCTGGTGGGCCCTGCCACCGCAGGTGAGCCTAGCCTTCGCGAAAGACGTCTACGGGGTCGGAATTTCCGTACTGTCGATCGTCTTCTCCCTCTACTTCGCCTCGCTAGCCGTGATCGTCAGCTCCGGCGACGATGAGTTCGTGTTCTACCTCTCCAAGCACGGGCACTATGAGACCCTGTCGCGCGCCTTCCGCTGGTGCCTGGTGATGCTCTTCGCGTCGCTCTCCCTAGCGATTGTTCTCTATGTAGTGACGAGTTACCAGCTCACGGTAGGGAATCGGCTGCACCCTCGGGGGCTGTTCGTCGCCTTTGGAGTCCTGAGCACCTATGCCCTGCTGGTGTCAATGTGCACCGCGCTGGACTCGGTACAGTACGCCCGGTACCGGGCCAAGTACCTGGAGGCCCGCCGGGAGGTGGCCGAACGGGCCGCCTCAGCCAAGCCAGGGAGCGAACCCAAAGGAGTTCCACAGTGAAGCTATCAGCGACGAGTGCCGAGAGCGCCGTGGTTGTCGAGGGCACTCCCCGCGAGGTGTCCAACCCGACGCCACGGTTCCAGATGTCCGGTACAACCGCCGGGGCCAAGCGCCCCGCCCCTACGGCTCCGGAGCAGGTCACGACCGAGCGTATCGTGGTCCAGTTCCGCTAGCCTAACGGTTCCGCTCACCCCCCAGGCAAGCTGAGGCCCCCGGCGTAGAGAGGACGCCGGGGGCCTTTTCGTGTCTGGGAGGAGGAGATAGCGGCCGGTTGCGGTATACCGCCCGTGAGGAGGCTCAGTATGGGCAAGCGGGTGGTGGTGTGGGGGTTGCTGGCGCTGGCGCTTTGCGTCGTGGGGAGTCCGGGGAGCGCTGCGGCCAAGAAGCCCAGGCGAGCCACCGGCGGATCATTCGTTGACCGCATGGTGGCGGGGATGTACCGCGCGATCGCGCCGCAGCTCGCTGAGGCCCGCGTCAGAGCCGCTCCTTGCGAACCCATCAAGCCAGACGAGGGTGGTTACTTCTCGTGTCCCCGTGGCACCCTCGCCTGTTCGCACAACATCCTGAAGACCATATCGCTGGTGACTCCTTACACCGGTTACGTGATCGTGGAGACGTACGAGCCCTTTAGCGGTCGCTACGCGACCCCTGCTCTAGCTCGCGGAGCTCCGGCGGAGCTGGTGAGTTACACCAAGACCACCTACGAGTTGGCATACCAAGGCGGACGCTGGCGGCTTACTGATAGCAGTGAGGAGACGAACCACTGGCAGACCGCCTATGGGGCCTGGCGGGAGAAGGCGTTGGCGGAGCGGCACCAGGCCAAGGTAGCGGCCCAGGAGGCCAAGGAGAGGGCGGCTCAGGAGGCTAGGCAGAAGGCGGCCGAGGAAGCCGAGCTAGAAAGAACAGCTCTCAAAGGCCCTGCTGCGGCGCGCTACCGTGAACTCCTGAAGCGGAACGGAGTTCGCTACGTGTTGGCGATGGACGAGGGGATCGTCGTAAGCCAGAACAGCGAGTGCTATGAGGGCCGTGGCGTGGTGGAGGGCCTAACCCCCACCGGTGACGGAAGAGGCTTCACCGCGCAGCTCAGACTGATCGGTGCTGAGGGGTCGCTGGGAGTGTGCGGGGATGGACCCGTGCCTGCGGTGAAGGTTGGTACCCAAGTCCGTGTGCTGCTATGGCCCCGAGCCAAGGTGGACGGTGTGATGGCCTTGCTGTCGGAGGACGGATACCTGTATGAGTCTCCGACCGACACAGCCCTGGCAGAGGCTGAGGGGCAGCTAAAGACCGGACGTTTGGATAACGCCATCTCAACGCTTGAGAAGGTCACCGCAGCAGGTACCGCAGAGCCACGGGTCTACGCCATGCTCTACAGGACGTACCGGGAGAAGATGGTTGCCGCGAAGGAGTACCCGGACATGGAAAGGTACCGCGCCCTAGCTAGGAGCTCTCAGGAGAAGGCGAAGAGATTGGCAGCTCCAAAGGTCGGCGGGGGGAACAAGTAGCAATCTGGCGCGTCGCAGGGCATTGGTATTGAGCACGCAATAGGCGGGCCCAGAAGGGAACAGCCATGAGGAAGGCAGTCGCAGTACTCGCCGCGCTCCTGTTCCTCTGTGGGTCGCTGGCGCCGGCCCCCAGCCTGGCGAAGGCCAAGCCGCGGAGTCCCCAGCCCGCCCGGGCATCGGTGGTGGTGCGGCTGGTTCACGTCACCCGGACCGGCAGCAAGTACCACTCCGCCGGGTGCCGGTACCTCAGCCAGAGTGACTCCACCGTCACCCTTGCCGACGCTGAGGCACGCGGCCTCACGCCCTGCTCCGTGTGTGGCGGGGTGCCGACCGTCTACAGGACCGCGGCTGCAACCCCAGCGCCGGCACGGGCCCGGGCGGCGAGCCCTCCGGTCAAGCGCGCTCCGGTGGCGGTCACGGTCTACGCGACGCGGACGGGGAGCAAGTACCACGCGGCCGGCTGCCGCTACCTGAGCCGGAGCTGCATCCCGATGACGAAGGACGCGGCCATCCGGATGGGGCTGACGCCGTGCAGCGTGTGCGGGGACGGGTGAGGGTGCAGCCCCAGCCTTGTGGACCGACTGCGCCAGCGAGCGGGCACTGTGACGAGGGCTTGACGAAGGGGGATTTCCGATGAACTCGGCGAGCAGTAAGTGTCCTCTCTGCGGCAAAGACGTCAGTTGCGTTGGCAGCGAGGCGGTCCGCTACGTCTGTGTTGGATGTGGTGCCTACGAGCTTTACGAGGGCGGCGGGTGGGCCCCCCAGTCTACAAGCCCATACATGTGGCCCAAAGTGGCGTCCATCGCTCGCGAGTACCATGAGAGGGGGGAACGGCTGTCCATCGTCCCCAGGCCAGGGTGCTGGGAGGATCGGCCAGGGGCCCTCACGCCTGAGCAGATCCTCGATCTGTTCCCGCGCACGGTGCTGGAGCGGATGGACCGAACCCTACTCAACTTTGGTGCCGCAACACAGGTACCTGGGAGATGGGTCGAGGTTCTGGAGGGGGCAGAGCAGTTCTTCTACGCTGAGGACGAAGGAGCCCTGATATTCCTCCGGGACCAGCTACTCAATGGCGGCTACATTGATCAGCGCAAGCAAGACGCCAGGAAGTGGAGGCTGACGGCAAAGGGCTGGCAGCGGGTCTTCGACCTCACACGGGAGGCCGAACGCCAGCAGCTGACTACCGGCTTCATCGCTATGTCTTTCGGCGACGGGATGGCGATGGCGGCAGCGGCGCTCCATCAGGGAGTGGAGGCTGCAGGCTATCAGCCCTTCATCATCCGTCACGAGCAGTTCAACCACGATATCCACGATGGGGTGATTGCCGGAATCCGAAGAGCACGCTTTGTGGTGGCTGACATGACAGGGCAGCGACAGAACGTCTACTACGAAGCCGGGTTCGCTGAGGGGCTCGGCAAGCCCGTCATATATACGTGCCGAAGGGACTGCCTTGACGGGCAGGCCGATTCCGAACGGATGCACTTCGACATCCGCAACCGCAACGTCATCGTGTGGGAGGCGCCAGACACGCTGCCGGACCGTCTGCAGATGCGGATCGAGAGTACGATCGGCAGGCCAGAAGCGTTGGCCGGAGCTGCATCCCGATGACCAAGGGCGCGGCCATCCGGGCGGGCCGACGCTGGGGGAGTGGCGGGGGCGGCGGCGGGTGAGGAGCTACAGGCCAAGTGCACGGCGCTCGCCAGGGTGGTGCTGGGCCTAGACACGGGATGCAATGAGCGAAGCCGGCCGCGAACCAGGAGATCGATAAATGGCTTTATCACCACAACAGAAACAGATGATCGCTCGTAAGCTTGATGCCCTGGGGTTCCCTCGCCCATGCTCGCTCTGCGGTGGCGAGAGCTGGACGGTTCAGGATGACATCTACGTCATGCCCATCGTGAGCGGCGGAGCCCTGAGCCTCCAAAAGGGCCTGGCTGTGGTACCGGTGATATGTGATACGTGCACGCACACCCTTCTCTTCGTCGCCGACGGGCAGTAGCACTGGACGTAGGATCTGGCAAACGGCGTGGTGCGGAAGTGGTGATCCCGAACAGAGATGGAGGACCGAAGTGCCTGAGCAGACAGCGGGGCACGCCAAGCTGGTCTGGGAGCACGTGGAGCAAGAGGGTGGCATAGTGGGCGACGTCCAGAGGGCGCGCGTCCCGGGCGGGTGGCTGCTGGCGGTGAAAGGAGCCGCCCAGGGACTCGTCTACGTGCCGGACATCAACCATGACTGGCAGGCACAGAAGCGCGGCGGGGGTGATAAGCCTCCACCACCGCCGTTCTAGCCCCAGCAGAGGAACTTGCCTGAGTGCACCGAAGTCATACATACAGCAGGTGAACAGGTGTTCGTGCGGGTAGGTCGTGTGAGGGGAGGCAGATGAGCCAGGCTGACGAGAGGGCGCAGATGGCGGCCGAAGCCATGCTGGAGAGAAACTTCGTGAAGTCGCCTCCGGTGAACGTGGTGGAGCTGTCCAAGTCCGAAGGTCTGTCTGTCGCAATGGCCTACTTCTCAGATCAGGCCCGCCAAGTCGCGGGGTACATAGACCTTGAGCAGCAATCGGTCGTGGTCAACGCGGTGGACCGCCCGAACCGACAGCGGTTCACGATTGCCCATGAGCTTGGACACTGGGCCCTGCACCAGGACCAGCTTCAGAACAACCCAGAGCGCGGCGTACTGATGAGGGTGCCTCTGGGCACATCCAACCGAGACCCCGTCGAGCGCGAGGCCAACGTCTTCGCGGCTAACCTTCTCGTGCCCCAGGCATTCCTGCGGACGCTCCTCCCCAGCTTCGGGCGTAAGGGACAATACCATCCGGATGACATCCCAGACCTGGCCAGGACGTTTGTGGTCTCTGAGGACGTGATCGGTTTCAGGCTCCAAATCTGCGGCCTGCTCTAGATGCCTGGCAATGGGGAGGATCCGGACGTCCAGGTGCCCCAGCTCTCGTACACTGTGGTTAAGGAGAGCATTCAGGGAGCCACGCTGGTAGGAGAGTATGGCCTGGACTCAGAGGACCCTGATCTGGCCGAGCTGAAGGCCCGAGCAGATCGCCTCCGGATCGCGAATCAGGGTCAGATGCAGTACCACGAACTACAGGCGAGGTGGTCGGCCTACGCCTTCCGCCTGCTCTGCGGCACCTTGCTGTTCCAGGCATTGCTTGTCCTGCTCATCGGTTGGAAGAAGATAGACTTCACTGGCTACCACGATCTTGTGCTCGTGGTAGTGGGGGAGAACTTCCTGCAGATCGTGGGCATCGCCTACCTGGTGGTCAAACACCTGTTTCCCGCCCCGCCGGATCCGAGCTCCGGGAAGGACGGCCCTGAGTACAAGGGTGGCGCAGCACGAGTCACCAGGTCCATCAAACCCCGCAAGAGCGGCGCGGGAACGGCCGATCCCCCTGCGGCTACATCCGAGCAGGATGGGCACCCCGAATGAGCCCCTTCCCCACCTCAGGATGCCTCCAGCGTCAGAACCTAGACGACCGGCGATGACGGCAGGTCGCTGGCAGCACGGCACCGAACACATCATTGGGCCTCTCCCTGAGAGGGTACCCTCTGGCCCACAGTGGGGCCTGGGCGTTGTGCGGGACGCCGAGGCCCCTTTGTTTCCTCTCGCCACGCGGGCAGGGCTCCGAGCCGGACCCCAGGTTGCTTCCATCCACCCAACAGAAGGCCACTTCTTCCCAGTATCGAAGGCAGAACCGTGGGGGCTCCCCTGAGCGGAACTCCTTCCCCCGCTGCCCCACGCAGGGCTCGGGCATACTGCGGAATGTCCGAGCCCCTCTGATGAACCGCCTCCCCCCTGTGCCCCCAGACCCTTCAAGTGGGTCGAGACCGCGAGACACCCACCGTACCATCCCCGAAGTGGAGGTAATCCCTTGCCCCTGTCGCCTAACGACCCTACCCGTGCAGCCGCCGACGACCCCGCACGTCCTGACGCCAAGGCCCTGAGGGATGAGAGAGCCTTCGCCTTCGCGATTCTGGTCGCCGCCCTCAGTCTGCTGGGGATCGGTCTGTCCCACCTGAGTCACCCCCGGGACGGCCACCGCTAGCCCGCTTTGGCTCACCATTCCTGGGTGCGGGGGGCGGAGCGCGGAGGAAGGGGCCCTGATAGCCAACACCCATGGGACGACTCTATAGGTGCGCCTGAGGTGCTGGGATCAGGGGTTCGACCAGGACGGCCGGGGCGACGAGTCGGGCTAGCGACGGGCCGACTAGGTACCGCCTGCTTGACAGCGTGCGGAATGGGGTAGGAACCTGGAGTCCGAGCAGGTGACCGAACCACTAGGCAGGGTGGCCTTCGGTTTGCTTGCCGGGCGTCGGAGGGACAGGGTGTCCAGCTCCAGGACAGATCCAGAGGCTCGTTGCATGGTCTGCCGGATCTCCGTTCGTGAAGGTGCCCGTACTCTTGAGAGCGGCACGACCCCTGGCAGGAACCTCTGGATCTGCCCCTCCTGTTGGCAGGAGCTGAACGCTAAGGCTGAGGCTTGCGAAAGGGGGAGGACGGCCAATGAGATGCTTCGCTTTGGAGAGAGCGGGATTCCGCCTGTAGGCATGCAGTGCATCCTCTGCCACACCCGCCTTGGCGAGGTGGGGGTGTACCTCGCTCAGTCAGCGACCTACCGCAGCGCGGTCTGGTGCTGCCAGGGGTGCTGGGAAGAGAAGCTCAGGGACAGGGCGGAGAGCTTCGGGTACATCAGCCCTGCTCCCACTCACCCCCGAGGGCTGGGCTAGAACTCCACGTGGGCCATCAGCCGCTGGCAGTCCGCACACCCCTCAAGGTGCTTGCCCAGCAGCGCCTCGCCCTCCGGGTCTGTGCGGGGCTTTGTCCGAGCTCCGGGCCCGGCCTGCACGTAGATGCCGCAGGGCGCCTGGTAGAGGTGCAGATGCACGAGGCCACGCGGAGTGACGATGGGGATGATGTACAGGTACTTGGGATCCATCAGGGGTAAGGTCGGCCAGCAAAACCAGGAACAACAGAGTGTTGGGTGCGTGCGGGCGCCCAGCAGGAGGCCCCGCAGGCCGCTCCCACGGGTCGTGCGTTACGCACGATAGTAGTCAGTGTGTCTGGGGCGGCTGGCGGGGCCTCAGTATCACAGGACAGTGTCGGCAGCCCATGGGGAAGAGCACCTCGCGGGAGACTCGAACTTAAGCCGGCCCCAGAGTCGGCTGAGGGTTGGAACACACCCCCCATTGACAAGCGTGGCAGGGCTCGCTAGACTGTAGCCGGTCTTGACGACCCACACGCTTCAGACAATCTGGCCACGGGTCACCGGCGCGGCAGGTGTCAGTATAGGGCTCTCTCGTCTCTAGACGAGGGGGCTTTTTGTTTGGGAGGGTGTATGAGTGTGGCGGCGTGGCGCAGAGACGGCGCGGCGGGCAGCACGAAGGGGCCCATCGCGGCCCTGCAGGAGCGCCAGCGCAGGGAAGAGGAGCATAGGCCGGCGCCTCGGCCGGTGAAGATCACTCACGTGCTACTGTCCTCCGCGGAGTCACTGGCGCTGGGGGCCGTGGGGGCTCAGTGCTACGAAGGTGCTGGTCGCGGACGGTGTACCGTTGTACGCCAAGCGAGTGAGCGTATCGCTGATGGGCGCGTCCACCCCGAGGTCTGCCCGCCCAAGGGCGTCCTGACCCGCCGTGAGTACCTGTCCGGCGAGTTGGAGGACTAGCCCGCACTATTTGGCGCCGAATACCGGCGCGAAGCCGGCCCTAACTGCCGGAGGGAGCCGGGGCCCGGGCGCACGACCTGGGCCCTCGCTCCCAACCCAACCAGTCAACAACAGACAGGGGCCCGACTTGCCAGCCAGGTACGTCGGGCCCCGCTCGTTTACGGCCCGGCACCCATGGACGAAACTGCCAAACCCTCCAATCCGCCACCTATCAAACAGCGCAGGTTCGAGCCTGAGCAGGTGGCGGCCGCCCTCAGGGCGTGCCACGGGCTAATCAGCAAAGCGGCCACTCGGCTGAGGTGCGCGCCCTCTACCGTGCGGGACTACGTGCAGACCTTTGAGGAGTGCCAGGAGGCGCTTCGGGACGCCAGAGAGGCGCTGCTGGACGAAGCGGAGTCGGGTCTGCGGCTGAGCGTCAAGAGGAAGCAGCCCTGGGCCGTGTGTTTTGCCCTCAAATGCCTTGGGCGAGAGCGCGGCTACATCGAGCGCACCGAGAGTCGGCAGGAGGTCAGCGGACCCAACGGCGGACCCATCCAGGTGTCCGAGGTGACCTACGAGCAGGCGCTGGGCATACTGCGCGAGCCGGCCCCAGAGGGCAGCGTGAGAGCCGATGGGGGTCCTGAGGACTACGGAGGAGCTGAAGGACTTTAGGGCCTCGGTAGGGTCCTTTCGGTACTTCCTCCAGCATCACGTATGGGTGCAGGACAACGGCGGCACCCAGTTGGAGCCCTGGCCCTGGCAGCTCCGGCTGGCGGAGGTGTGGGAGGAGCACCGGCGAGTCGTCATCCTGAAGGCACGCCAGCTAGGCATCTCCTGGATGGCGGCTGCCTTCTCGCTCCACACCGCCATGACGCGCCCCGGCAGCCCGGTGCTGCTGGTGAGCCAGACGGGCGATGACGCCGAGCTGCTGCTGGGCAAGGCCCGCTACATCTTTGAGCACCTGCCTCCCTACCTGCAGCCTGAGGTGGGTCGCAACAACACCGTGAGGTTGGAGTTTCCCTGCCTGGCGAGTGAAGTGGTGGCTCTGACCAGCACCGAGAGGGCAGGCCGCGGCCGCACGGCAAGCCTGGTGATCGCCGACGAGCACGCCTTTCACCAATGGGCTGAGCAGAACTTCGCCGCCCTTGGCCCAACCATGGACGCCGGCGGGCGCTTCATCGCGCTCTCGACTGCTGACGGCATCGGCAACTTCTTCGCGGAGCTGTGGGCCAAGGCGGCACACCCCAAGAGCTCCTGGCACCGGGTCTTCCTTCCGTACAGCATGCGGCCGGAGCGGGACGAAGCCTGGTACGAGCAGAAGCTGGCGGACTACGTCCGGCCCTGGCAGATCCACCAGGAGTACCCCCGAGACCCAGACGAGGCCTTCGTTCAGACGGGCCGCCCCGTGTTCGACAAGGCCTACCTGGACAAGCACCGGCTGCTCTGCCGCGAGCCTCTGCCGCCGGAGCAGTGGCCGCGGGAGCTCACCGCGGGCCTGTACTGGGTCGGCGTCGAGTCTGACCGGCCGCACTGGGCCAAGCACCTGAGGTTCGACCCCGAGGAGCTGCGCGTGTTCGCGGCCCCCGTGAAGGGACACCGGTACATCGCCGGCGCCGACGTGGCGGAGGGCCTCGAGCACGGCGACTACAGCGACCTGGTGGTGCTGGACGCGGACGCGCCGGAGCGCCCCACGGAGGTCCTGAGGCTGCATGGCCACTGGCCGCCGGACGTGTTCGGCACCCTCATCGACCGCGTTGCCCGCGTCTACCCCGGCCTGTACGGCATCGAGCGCAACAACCACGGCCTGACTGTGGTGGTGACCTGCCGCAACCTGGGGACGCCGGGCTTGTTCCGGGAGCGGCCGGTCCTGAGCGCCCAGGGCGTCGAGATCGAGCCAGGCAAGCTTGGCTGGCTGACGAGCGTCAGCACCAAACCCTTGCTCATCGACGAGCTGGAGCACGGCCTGCGGACCTTCGCGCTGGCCCTCAGCGACGCGATGGCGATCCCCGAACTGGTGTTCTACCAGAACCTGCCGGACGGCAAGACGGGCGCCCCTCAGGGCCAGTGGGACGACCGGGTGATGAGCACCGGCATTGCCTGGCAGATGAGGAAGCACCTGGCCCAGCGCCTGGAAGCGCCGGCCTTCCCGGTGGTGAACGTGCCGATCGCGCCCAGTATGCGCCAAGTGCTGTAGGACCCTGGAGGAATGTGATGGTCAACATGGTGATACCGATGACGACCGAGGGGACCATCGCCCAGGCCAACGTCTCTCAGCTGGTCCTGCCTGCGCGAGGGCGACGCTTCCTACGGGTCGTAAGCTACGGACCCAGTCCCATGTTCGTGGCCTTGGGGCAGGCGGCCGAGATTGGCAAGGGGTACTACCTGCTGACTCAGGGCGCCGACCAGGTCTGGGCTACGGCGGTCCCGGCCAGCGCCGTGTACATCATCTGCGCGGTGGCTGGCCAGGCGTTCGCGGTGGAGGAGTCGCTGTGATGCGGCGCCTGACTCTGCTGCTGGCGGCGGTTGCCCTCGTCTGGGGGCAGGCCTGGGGTGCCAATCCTCAGAGCGCGATCCGCGCCAAGAGCGTGGTGGTGCCCGCCCCCTCCGCGGACACCGGCGCCTACGCGCTCCAGGTAGGCGGCTGGGGCCAGAGCCACAATGCCGCCGCCTCCGTGTTGGTAGCGGGCTGGCGTAACCCCGGCGATGCCTCCGGGTGGCTCATCTCCGATGATGCCATCACGCTGCCAGCGGAGGTCGCCGCTCAGGGCAACCACTACCTGACCGAGGTCAGCGTCACCACTATCAACGCTGCTTCCGGCCGTGTGTGCGTCTATCGGCCGGCCGGGGCGACTCTGACCCTGGTGGGCAGCGTCCCCTTCACGGCGACCAACCCCGCAGGTGGCGCGAACCAGACCATAGACCTGACCGCAGGGGGCACGACCGCCGGCATCGGCCCCGTGGCGACCGGCGACAAGGTCGCGCTGTGGTTGACCAAAGCGGACACCCTGAATCCCTCGTGCGGGACCGGGCCCAGCACTCAGGGCACCCTCAAGACGCTGGCCGGCGCTTGGACGACCGACCCTCTGACCGTCGCGAGCCTAACGAACCAGACGTACCCTATGCTGCTTCGGGCCTGCGTCAAGACGGCCTGCAAGCGGATTGAGTACGCGGCGTCCCCCGGCAGCACCTACACCGTCCCGGCCTTCCAGTCCCCGTACTACATCATCCTGGATGACGTGGTGGGCGTGGACGGCCAGACCGTCACCATCAACCTGCAGGGCGTGAGGGGAGTCGATAGCCCCGGCGGGACCAAGAGCAGCATCCAGACGGCGCAGAGCCTGGTACTCGACCTGGGCGCGACCGACCGGGTTACCTGGGCCGGAAGGAGCAACAACCTCGGCGCCGGGGAGGCCGCGGGCAGGTTCTGCTTCATGCTCCATGTCGACCCTGCGGCGAAGAAGTGCGATCTGTACTACATCGACAAGACCCTAGGTCAGGCGGGCGGCTCTGATGCGGGCGACACCACCCTAATCTGCCACGCCGTCAAGGCGACCGGCGCCAGGGGCAGCCGAGACCAGATCGACGCCACCAACAACGAGTGGATCGACCTGACTCGTGTCACGGTCACGGCCTCGGGCGGCAGCCTGACGATCGGCCGGCTCGTCATCGCGCGGCGACCATGGGTTGTGGGAGCGGATAGCTATGTCTACACCTATCCGCTGCAGCACGTTGGCGCTGAGTTGGCTAATGCCAGCCTAGGGTACTTCGCCGCACCACCCTATGTGATTGGATTGGGGATCCCTGGCAAAGGGTTCTCGCCGGATATCTATGACGGAACCAAGACACCCTTCTGGGTTCGCTGGGGAGGACACGCCAACAGCGTCATCGGTCGCCACGACATTCGCGAGGTGCGGGACGCGACCGTCTGCCTGGTAGAGTGCGGAGCGACTAATGACCTCCGTACCGCCTACTGGGGCACCGATGAAGCGATGGCCTCATCGGTGCGGCGGGAGTTCTCAGACCTGCTCAGTCTGGTCAATCAGGCCAGGGCCTACAACAACGAAGTCGTGCTCACCGACGTGCCTCCGATGGCGTCAGATGGCTCTGACCCGGCCCCCTACTACAACACGAAGAGCAGGCACCTCTTCAACCGGCTGGTCCTGACCCTGGGCGCCCACAGTGGTGTGTTCGTGGCCAACATCGTGCCATGGATCATTGACCTTGGGACGCTGAACTCCCAGCGTGAGAAGCACAACAGCCTGACGCAGGATCAGGTCCACTTCGCGCAGGCCGGCGACCGCCTCATCGCGTGGCTCATCGCCAGGGCCTACCAGGGGACGGGCGACCCCTGGTACGTGTGGCCGGAGTAGGCTGATGGCGACCGTTCTTGATGCTCGTGGCAACCCGGTACCGCCCCGGCGACCCTCCCTGGCGGAGCTGGGTTGGGGCGGAGTGCAGGTGTTCGGCGGAATCGTCAGCGACGACCACAACCAGGAACTGCGGGGCAGTAGGGCGATCGAGACGGCCGACAAGATGCGGCGGTCAGGAGTCGTCCGCAGCATCGAGAAGGTCATCAGCCTGCCGATCCGCGGCACCACCTGGCTGGTGGAGGAGCCCGACAAGCCGAGCGCGGCGGAGAAGGAGGCGGCGGAACTGCTCCGGAGCAACCTCTTCGGCGGCATGCGGGGCAGCTTCGATGACCTCCTGAGGGAGGCCTGCCTGGCGGTCTACTACGGGTTCCGGATCCCGGAGATCCTGTGGGAGGAGCGCGAGGGGGCGCTGGCGATCGAGCATATCGCCAGCCGCAACCCCAAGCTGGTCGAGCGGTGGCTCTACGATGAGCGAGGCAGGCTGGTGGGCTTCGTCTACAACGGCAGCAAGCCTACGGGCGCGGGCTTGACGGAGCAGGGCTTCAGCGGCAGCCAGAGCGCGCGGGTGGCCGTGCCCCTGGAGAAGACGGTCCACTTCGTCTATGACCAGGAGAACGAGAACCCTCAGGGGCTGGGGCTCTGGCGCTCCATGTACCCCCACTGGTACATGTCCGATGCCACCGCCCGAATCATGGCCATCGGCATCGAGCGCAGCCTGCTGGGTGTCCCCTACGCCGAGCAGGGAGAAGGCGCCGACGCAAACCAGCAGAACGCGATGCTGGGCATCCTGTCGCGCCTGAGGGCCGCGGAGGACGCGGCCGCCGTCATCCCTCAGGGCTGGAAGTTGGGCTGGTTCGAGTCCCAGCGCTCCCCCATGGACGCGCTGCAGTTCGTCCAGCATCAGGACGCGCGGATCGCCCAGGTGGCGCTGGCGCAGTACCTGCTGCTGGGCCAGGGCAAGGCCGGCACCCAGGCGCTGGCGACCGAGCTGGTCAAGGTGTTTCAGGACGCCGAGGAGGCGACGGCAGGGTGGATAGAGGCCACGCTACAGCAGCAGTTGGTCAAGCGTTGGTGCCTCTACTGCTACGGCGAGGGGGTGCGGCCTCCGCTGCTGCGGCACCGGCGCATCGGGGCGCGGTCGCTGGACGCGCTGGCGGCCGTTCTGCAGCAGCTCACCACAGGCGGCTGGGCGCACCCCACGGTCGAGGATGAGGAGTATCTGCGGGACCTGATGGAGCTGCCCGCCATCCCGAGGGAGCAGCTCCTGAAGGCGGAGCAGGAGCGGCAGGCTCAGGCCCAGCAGGAGCGCGAGGCGCAGCAGAAGCCCAGGCCCAAGGGTGACGGACAGGACGGCATGAGCACCAGCCCGCTACGGGACGTGCTGAGCCTGGCGCCGTCCATGATGCTGGCCAGTAGCCTGAGCGACCCCGAGGGGCGCCATCGGGAGGAGACGAGCTTCGCGGCCAGCGCCAAGCGGCACCTGGAGGCCATCCAGAGCGCCTACCTGGCGGCCCTGAAGCCCCACGTGGACGCGGCCGAGGGCGCGGACCCAGTCGGCGCGGCGGGTCCCATCCACCAGATGATGCAGGTGGACGTTCCGGGCGGCGCTGAGTACACCGTCTTAGTGCGCGGCTGGCTCTCGCAGGTGTTGCAGCAGGGACGCACCAGCATCGAGCGCGAGACCAAGCAGCCCGCCCCCGCCCCCGTGACGCCGAGGCTGAACGCCTGGGTAACGGCGCGGGCGCAGGCGATCGCGGCTCACCACCTGGAGCAGCTCCGGACCGACGTCCTCAACCGAGTACTGACGGGCGTCCGGGCCGGTATGGCGGCCAGCAGGATCCTGAGTGACGCCGGCGCGACGGGCTCCGAGGAGTTGGCGGCCGCCGTGCAGCAGGACTGGAACGCGGCCGGGCAGGAGATCGCCGAGCAGTTGGCGCGGGAGTAGGGCCGTGGCGCTCAGCAACCAGCAGGAGCGGGGCATCCAGGCCACCGCGAGCCTGAGCATCACGGAGCTCTACGCCGAGGGCCGGGACTCGGCCACCGACCGCGAGGAGTGGCCCCACGCGCAGATCGTGGAGCGTCTGGACGGCCGGACCTGTGAGCTGTGCGGCGCCGTAGACGGGATGGTGCTGGAGGTCGGGTCTCCGGAGTACTCGGAGTGGCGCGGGCCGTCCCACATCAACTGCCGCAGGGTAATGGCGCTGATTTCTAAGGATGAGCCAGACGTAACGCCCGACTTCGAGCGGCCCAGCCAGACGCTCATCGAGCGGCATGGACACTACCACATCAACCCCCGGGCCCACGCGGAGTTGAGGATGCCGGCGGAGCCCGCCGGGCGCCACATCATTGCGCGCCGAATACGCAACCTGGAGACCGGCCGGACCCGAATGGCTCTGGACTGGGCGCCCTGGTGGGACGGGGTACCGCAGAGCACCAAGGAGCTGGTGCTGAGGGCGCGCTACACGGAGGACGCGGCGGAGTTGGGGGGGCTGCTGGAGCGCCTCGGGCTGACGAACCTCGACGACCCGGAGCAGCTCCGGAGGGCATGTTTGCTGGGGCTCAGGGATCGGGTAGAAGGATGGGTGGATGAGGGTCTAGCGGCCCACCGAGTGTTGAGTGAGAAGGAGCTGGAGCAGCGTCTGCGGGACCTGGAGGAGGGGATCGCGCTCCAGGCGGTGGAGCACGCTCTGGTGGTAGACGAGACGGGCCAGGTGCTGGTACACGCTACCGGCACCGAGGATGCTGTCAGCATGACGCCAGCGGAGCTCGCGACCGTCCGGGGTAACCACGTGACTCACAACCACCCGGACTGGCGCCAGTACCCGGCTGGGAGCCCACTTCGAGACGGCGGCACCCTCTCACTCGACGACCTGATGCTTGCGGCCCAACGGGGGGCGCTCCAGGTTCGGGCGGTCTCAAAGAAGTGGCGGCACGTCGCCACCCCACCCACCCAGGGATGGAACGCCCTCTGGGCCAAGTACTCGCTGGCGCCCACCTATGACCGCGCCAAGCAGCGTGTCATCCTTGAGCTCCGGGCTGCGGTTCTACGGGGGGAGCTAACGGAGCACGAGGCGCTCTCCCAGCTTCAGCACCTCATTCTGGAGCGGGTATCGAGCATCACGGGGATGGGGTACAGTCGAACACCGAGGAAGCCATGAAGTCGGGCATCAATGATAGCCGCGAAGGTCGGTTCACCTCTCTGTTTAGCCCTGTCTGTGACCGCTGCCGCCACCTCGACGCAGAGCCCCGCTGCATCCCCAACTCGTCCGAGGGGAAGGTGGCGGCTCTGACCTGCGAGGCCTTCCCTGAGGGCATCCCCTTGCCCATCTGGGAGGGCGCGAACGACCATCGCCAGCCCTATGAGGGCGACCACGGCATACAGTTTGAGGAGCGGCCCACGGAGTAGCTAGGGCCACACACAACGGGCGTTTTCGGACAAGGGCTCACCCTTCGGGGTGGGCCCTTCGTGTTTCTGGAGGTTGCGATGCCGATCCCCGGTCTGGACCCAGAGAAGTGCGCGTTTAGGAACGCTCTGGCGGCGCGCCGAGACGGCATCGAGGCAGCCCCCATCACGCTGCTGGCGGGCGCGCCCTCCGGAGCGGAGGAGCCGATCACCCGGCGCGGCAGCCTGCCGGCGACGGAGCTGGAGGCGCTGGAGCGCATCAACGCGCTGCTGCCGGCGGGGTCCACGCCCCTGCAGCTCTCGCAGGTGTGGATCCACTACGCAGAGGCAGCCAATGCCTCCTTCATCGGGGACCGGTTCGCGTTTCTCGGAGACACCACGCTCCGCAACATCGCCGATGACGCCGCGGCGGGAGTGGCGTTCATGAACAGCCACCGGGACGGCGACTTGTCCCATCCCGCTGAGCTCCCCTACGGCAAGACTTTCGCCGGCTGCTATGAGGAGCTCGCTGATGGCACTAGGCGCGCCCTGGTTGGCCTCTACATGCTGCGCGGAGCCCTACCCAACGGCGACCTGGGGCCCACCACCGACACCCTCCATCAGGCCATAGAGGCCGGCACGCTGTTCGACGTGTCAGTCCGGCTGAGCCAGGGCGAAGCGACCTGCGACGTGTGCGGCCTCGGCCTCAATGACAGCAAGTGCCCCCACATACCCGGCACCACGCGCAAGATGAGCGCCGAACAGCAACAGGCCCAGGCCAAGCGGGGCGTGCGGAAGGGCTGCGCCTCCTATACGGTGCAGGACGGGAGGCTTGGCGAGGTGAGCGGGGTGTACGACGGCGCCGTGAATGGCGCCGGGTTTCGCAAGGCGTTCCAGTCCCGGCGGGGCCTGGTCGGTGACGAGCTGGAAGACGTGAAGCTGGCCTACGGAGGCCTCTGGGACCCGAAGCGGGGTCTCAGCCTGGAGTCAGTGAGGGGTGTGCTTGCCGAGGCCCTCACGGACGCTCTCGCTGCCCTCGGCGTGAGCGCCTCACCCGAGGCGCGGGAGAGTGTGACTGAGATGCCGGACGACAAGATGCCGGATGAATCCCCCCAGGGCGCGGCCTTGGCGGCGAAGCCCGAGGTGGCCGCCGCGGGCGCCGACCCCTCGGTGGTGGAGCAGCTCCAGGCGAGGCTGCAGGCCGTGGAGCAGGAGGCGGCGCAGCTCCGGGCGCGGGAGGACCGGCGCCAGGTGGAGGCTCGGCTGTCGAGCCTGAAGTTCGGCTCCCACAGCCTGACGCCCAAGAGCCGCGAGACGCTGGGCGCGGTGCTGCTGGGGCTGGAGCCTCAGGGCAGGACCGCCGTGCTGGACGCGCTAGCCGAGGTTCAGCTCGTGCAATTCGGCGAGGTGGGGTTCACGGCCGACGAGGCCTCCGACCCCGACAAGCCCTCCGAGGCACGCGTCGCGGAACTGGCGGGCATGACCGACATCGGCCAAGCCGCCCTGGCCAGCAGGAAGGGGGCCTAGATGCCTACCGCACCGGTCGCTACCTTCAGCAACAAGCGCCTGGAGCCCTATGAGGACCCCAAGGGCGCCGTGCTGCGGGCGGTGAAGCTCACTGCCAGCCAGACCCTGGCGCGCGGCACTGTCCTGGGTGAGGTCACCCTCACTCCGGGCGTCTTCAGCGCCTACAACGATGCGCACAACGACGGCACCGAAGTCGCCAAGTGCATCCTCTCGCAGGACGTGGTGGTCGACGCCGCAGGCCTCATCACCGTGACCGCGACCGCCGGCCAGTCCGGCGGCGAGCACGGCGAGAAGCTGCTCTCGATCCCGACCTACGTCGCCGGGACCTTCAAGACTTCCGAGCTCATCGGGCTCGACGCCAACGGCGTGGCGGACCTGGGGCGGCTGCTCCAGGGCTCCGTGGCTGACGGCATCCTCCGCATGGCCTAAGGAGGTACCCCATGGCCGCAACTGATTTCGTCTATCCGTCTGCCGCCGAGCTGCAGCAGGTCGAGCAGGTCGTGATGCCTCGCCTGGTGATGAACGACCCACTGCTGGCGCCCGACGGCGTCATGCCCATCACCAACGACGACGCCTACCTGCTGGAGTGGGAGCAGGAGGACAACTACCAGGGCCTGCAGGGGGTCCGCGGCCTGGACGGCCAGCCCTCTGCGGTGGCGCGCATCGGCTCCAGCCGGTACCAGGTGCAGTCGGGGGTCTACGGCGAGTTCTCCACCGTCGGTGAGTCCGAGATTACCCGTGCCCGCCAGTTGGGTTCCTGGGGCGCCCCTATCGACCTCGCCAAGACGGTTAGGAAGGAGCAGGACCGCCTGCTGCAGCGCCGGCTGGACCGGATCCGCTGGATCGGCTGGAACCTCATCTCCACCGGCGCCTTCTCGGTGTCTGGGCCGAGCGGAGCTATCCATCTGGATAGCTACACCATGCAGACGCAGAACGCCCTGGTGGCGTGGGCGACGGTGGCGACGGCCAGGCCGGTGGCGGACTTCCGCGCCGCGAAGCTGAAGCATCGCGCGAAGGGCGTGACGTTCGACTCGGGAGCCAGGGCCTACGTGAACTCCGCGACCCTGAACGCGCTGTTGGGCAACCAGAACGCCGCGGACCTCTACGGGATGCGAGCGCCCAACGGCGCTACCTACAACACGCTAGATGCGCTGAACGGCATCCTGATCGCCAACGAGCTGCCCCGAATCGTCGAGTATGACGAGGGCTACATCGATGACGCCGGTACCTTCCAGCTCTGGGTGCCCAACAACAAGTGCATCGTGGTTGGCAAGAGAACCACGGGCGCTCGGGTAGCGGAATACAAGCTCACCCGAAACGCCACCAACCCCGGTTGCGCCCCTGGCCCCTACACGATCGTGAAGGACATCCAGGGCCCGCCCAGGAGCTTCCAGGTGCATGACGGACACAACGGAGGGCCCTGCTTCTACTTCCCTTCCGCTGTCATCATCATGACCGTCTAGCCGGGAGGCGACATGGCAAAGAGTGCTGACAAGGGCTCCGCTTCGGCGGGGCCCTCTCTGTTCCTAGTCACCTGCGACGACCTGGGCGGGGTGTTCAGCCGCGGTCAGGTCGTGAGCCGGGAGCAGCTCCTCGGGGCCGCCTCCGGCGTGGATATCGCCTGGCTGATCGAAGTGGGGTCCATCGAGCCCCAGAGCCCGCCCGCCGAGCCCAAGGATGACTCCGGCACGGGTGAGGGCGAGCCCAAGGGTGACTCCGTTGAGGGCGGCGCGGACACCGGCGAGCAGAAGCCTCCGGAGGGCTAGCGATGGCGTACTGTGACCTGGTACACGTGCAGGCTCGGGTGCCGACCCAGACGCTGACCATCGCGGAGGGGAGTCAGCCGAGTTCTGGCCAGGTGATGGAGTGGGTGAACTCCGACTCCGCCTGGATCGACGCCACGCTGCTGTGGCGCTACCAGATGCCGGCGGCGGCCGCAGACGCGGGGCTGCTGAAGCCCATCTGCGCCGCTCTGGTCGCGAGCCGCGTGTACCAGGTCCAGGCCGGCGCCGATGCGGACTACCGAGAGGTGGCGGAGGGACTGCGCAAGGAGGCCCTGCAGCTCCTGGCCTACGATGCGAAGACCGGGCGCTCCAACCTCGTGCTGGCCAACACGCCGGCCGCCACTACTGGGGAGGCCCAGACCGGAACGCCGGTCAGCACCTTCACGGACCCCGACGTCTTCCCCAGCAACCCACGGATGTTCAGCATCGGCAAGGAGCTGTGATGGCTGGCTACGGGGCGGGGGATGTCAGGCTATCCATCGAGGTTGAGGGCGAGAAGCAGCTCACCGCGCGGGTGAAGGGCGTCATTGACCGGACCAAGGACCTGCGGCCCGTGTTCGACGAGCTGGAGGCCGACTTCCGCGAGCACATGGGCGAGGTCTTTGGCAGCGAGGGCGCGGCCCAGAAGGGCGGGAAGTGGCAGGCGCTCTCTCCCCGGTACGCAGCCTGGAAGGCGCGCCACTACCCGGGGCGGCCCATCCTGGAGCGCACGGGTGCCCTGAAGGACTCCCTGACTACGGGCCTGACGGTGGAGAAGGGGCCGGGGGAGATGACCCTCAGCTCCGCCGTCCGCTATGGCATCTACCACCAGTCCCGGCGGCCCCGGAAGAGCAACCTGCCGCGGCGGCCCATCATCAACCTGCCCCAGAGTGTGACCACGCGATGGCGCGCGATGCTGGTGCGGGCGCTGTGGCAGGAGGAGTAACGTGGCGACCTCTACCCAGCGCCTAATCGACGCCGTAAAGACGCGCCTCGAGGCTGACCTTCCCGCGCGCCTGACGGCAGCGGGCCTGCCGGCTATCAGCGAAGTGCTCACCTACCAGCCAGGGCTGCTGAACGCCGCGAAGGCGCCCCAGGTGTGGCTGGACATGCCCCAGGCGAAACGCTCCGAGGCTCCCGGGCGTGGTGCCTCCCAGGGGTATTTCGTGCGCAATAGGACGTTGCTCGTCGGCATCACAGGCGCCGGCAGCGAAGCAGCCGTGGCGGCCAGCAATCTGCGGCAGACGGCGGACCTGGTCCGCCAATGCCTGGAGGCGGAGCAGTACGCCACTGAAGCCGTCCCCCTGGGGGGCGAGGCGCTGTGGGTCCGGTGGCTGGAGGACGACTACACGCCGAACGAGAGCTCCACCACAGCCCTGCTCCAGATGGCGACACTGGTCTTCGACGTTCCCTGCCGCGTTGGGAGGGGCGAGGAGTGATCGCTGTTGTGACGATGGCCAGCGCCCAGAAGAGCTACTCACTGGGCCTGTGCCTGGAGTCCATAGCGCACCTCGAAGCGCCGGAGGGGCAGGAGGTCCATCACCACTACCTGGTGGTCACTGACGGCTCTATCGAGCTCAACCCCTACCAGCATGGCCTCACCGGTGTGGCGATGGTTGAGACGGAGCCCCTCAACCCTCAGGAGTCCGGTGCCCTGCGGGCGGCGCGCCTGCGCCAGCGGGCAGTGGAGTGGCTGCGGGAGCAGCGAGGTCTGGAGTCGGTCCTGTGGGTGGACAACGACGTCATCTTGGAACTAGACAGCCTGCGGGTGATGCTGGACGCCACCCAGCCGCTGGGGCTGTTGTCGGAGGGGCCAGTGGTGCTGTCGGCCATCCTGCCGTACCGGCGGTCAGGAGGCCCTATCCTGCGACCAGAGCCCTTCGTGGGGGAAGGGGCCACGCCGGTAGAGGGCTTTGGCTTCGGCTGCGTCCTCATGCCTGCCTCGGCACTCAGCGTGGGCTGGGAGGCCTACCTGGAGCGCCCGGAGTTCGGTACCGGGGAGGACCTGTGGTGGTGCCGGAGGGCGAAGGAGGCGGGCTACGCCCTGTGGGCACTGCCCTCCGTGCGCCCCTGGCACCTGGACGACAGCGGAATCGCGGGGCAGTCGGTGCCCCAGGCGGACGGCACCTGGAGCCGTCAGATCAGGAGGTTCGAGGTGGCCAGGAAGAGAGACGAGGGAGCGCCGGAGCCCACGGGCGCCAAGGTGCTGATCGCTCTGACGGACGGCGTCAACCACCGTCTGGGCGAGCTCAGGAGGGGACGCCCCGTCAAGGAGTGGGTGGACGGCACCCCCTTCAGTGAGGCGGACCTACTGGAGCTCGCCGAGAGCGGGCACCTGGAGCTGGTGAACGTGGCGCACGTGCCGGCGGACGAACCGGAGGCTGAGGCCGCTGAGGCGGCACCCATCGAGGCGCCCGAGGTGGCGCCGGCCGAGGTCTAGGGCACATCGATACATCGTTTGGCAACACACGCGGCCCTTCGGAGACCCCTCCGGAGGGCCTTCTGCTGAAGGGAGGCCCTGGTGGGCGAACCTAGTGGTGCTTTCTCGGTCGGTACCCTCGGCTTGGAGGCGATGACCGGAACCCAGGCTCTACTGCCCGTGAAGGGGCAGGTCGAGCTGGAGCTGCAGGACGGCGGCGGGATTGCCGGCGACCAGGGGACGATTCGGGTCAAGAGCGCGAACCGCGGCCGAGGGACGACCAAGGTCGTGGCCGGTCGGTACAGCGCCGGCGGCTCCCTCCCCTTCGCGGTCACGCCTGACAAGGGAACCAGCAAGCTCTTCTACTGCGCCCTGGCCAACCTGACGCCCAGCGCCCTGACGCAGGGTCAGATTCCCCACGTGTTCAAGCCGGCCAACGACGGCGCTGGACCTATCCTGCGGCCCTTCACCTGGCAGGAGAAGTTTGGCGACACCTGGATCGTCAACGCCAATCAGTACGTGACCCGCCTGGTGTTGCGGGGCGCCACCGATGGGCTCCTGACGGGTTCGGTGGACTGCGTGGGCGCCGGCCCTAACTGCCTGGAGTTGGCCTACGACGCCGAGCAGAGCGACGCCGGCATTGTTGCCTCCTCCCTCGACCCCTTCGTCTTCTGGGGCAGCGCGGTCCAGTTGGCGGGAGCGACCACCTACGAGACGGGCAACTGGGAGATCACCCACGAGACCGGGTTTGCTCTCCAGTACGCCCTCGGCTGTGGCCGCGCCGCCCGCAGGGGCACCGCTGGGGAAGCCAAGACGACCGGCAGCTTCGACATGGTGTTCGCCGATGACACTGAGTACAAGCGGTGGATGGGGAACGCGCGAACCGCCAGGCCCTACACGCCCAGTAACCTACTGACGCCGCTGACGATGCAGCTTAAGTACGTCAGCGGCCCCCACAGCCTGCAGGTCGACCTGCCTGCGGCCTACTACACGGGCCCCGGCGGGCCCAAGGTTGAGGACAAGAAGAACGGCGCGGTGACCCAGCGGCTCACCTTCGAGACCAAGTGGGACCTCGCGAGCGCCGCGGACATCATCATCACCCTCATCAATGCCGAGCTGGACGCCGCCATCACCACGGTCGGTACGCCGATTCCCGCCTAAGGAGCGCCATGAGCACTGAGAGCAAGGAGAAGGTCGAGGGCGGAGCTGAAGTACTCGAGGCCCGGCCGCCCAGCGAGAGCGGCCGGCAGGCCCTGAAGGGCGCTCGAAGGGGCAAGCCGCAGCGCGCCACGCGCCTGAGCGAGGCGCTGCCGGTCACCACCCTCATCAACGTCAAGGGTATCCGCTGCAAGCTGCACGAGCTGACGCTCAACGACCTGGCGCTGCTGGAGTCGGCCGGCGGGGGCATCGACAGCATCCGGGCCAGTAGTCCCCAGGCGATTCTTGAGGTGCTGTGGGTGCTGCTCCGACAGCACGACCCGGAGCTGACGCCGGAGCAGGTCGGGTGCATCTTCACCGCGCGCGACCTGATGGCGGTCGGGAGCGGAGGACTGGTTGACCGGCTCCTGGTGATCGCGGGCCTCATGGAGCAGGAGCCTGACCCAAACGCCGTGACGGCGACGGCCCCACCGACTGGGAGCTGATCGCCGCGACGCTGATGACTCGGCATCCCCCGGCAGTCGTTCGGGGGATGCTGCTCTCCGAGGCGCGAGCGTGCCTGCGGGGTATCCACGACGAGCGGCGCCAGCAGGTTGAGCTGCTGGCGTCCATATTGGGCGTCAAGACCGCGACGGGGTAGAGATGGCCGAAGAGACCCTTAGCCTCAGAGTATCGGCGAACAGCCAGCAGGCTGTAGCGGCGCTGACCCGGCTCAATGAGACCATGAGCCTGATGAGCCGCAACCTGCAGCGCGTGGCAGAGAACACGGCGCCGGTGGCGCGCGGGCTGTCCCAGGCCGAGAAGGCGGCCAAGGGGCTGGCCGACCGCGAGGCGGGGCTTCGGAAGCTCACCGGAGCCCTGGAGGGCCTTCGGGGCGTGGGGCTGGGGCTGACGGCGGCCTTCGCGGGTGTGGCGACCGCCATGGGGGTGATCGCCAAGTCGGGCGTCGATATGAACGTGACGCTGCAGCAGACCACCCTCGCCTTGACACAGATCACCGGCTCCAGCGCCGGTGCCGCCCGACTCCTGGGCGACCTTCGCAAAGAGGCTCTGAGCTCCAAGTTGGAGTTCAAGGAAATGTTGCCACCCGCGCAGTCGCTGGCCGCCGCCCTCACCCAAGCCTATGGGGCCGCCGGCCTGGGGAAGGTCATCACGACCATGCGCGCCTTCGGCGACGCCGCCACCGGCCTGGGGGTGTCGAAGGATGCCCAGGCGAGAGCGCTCTTGGGTTACCGGCAACTCCTGGCGCGGGGCCGACCTTCCCAGGAGGACCTCAACCAGATCATCGAGAACCTTCCAGGCTTCAATGTGTCTGGCATCCTGCTGAAGAAGTTTGGGACGGCCGACACGGAGGCGCTCCAGCGGGCTCATGTAACGGGAGCCCAGATAGCGGACGCCCTTGTGGCTGGAATGCAGAAGCAGTTCGGGGGAGCGCAGAAGCGGCTGGCCGGCACCCTGCCGATGATTCTGAGCAACTTCGGCGACGCCTTTAATGAGTTTTCGTCCCGTCTGACCAGCAACTTCACGCCCCAGATCACTAAGGCCCTCGATGGCCTCCAGAAGTCCTTCGTCGCTCTGACCCGAGACGCCAGCGCGATGTCTGCCCTCCGAGAGCCCTTCGATCTGCTGGGCTCCGTTCTGGTGACGGTAGCGGAGAAGGCGCGCGGCGTGATGGACTGGTTCCGGGGCCTCTCCGCAACCAGCCAGGATCTGGTCGTGGGGCTCGGCACCCTGACCACCGGTCTGACGGGATTCGGTGGCGTTGCTCTGACGACAACCGCTCTTGTCGCCACCATCGCCGAGAAGTTCGTCACCCTCCAGAAGGTGCTCCAGGAGGTTCCGAAGGCTGCCCTGATCGCCAAGCTAGGGCTCATTGGCCTCAGCGCCGCAGTCGTCTACTTTACCGGGATGAAGATATGGGACTGGTACAAGCAGGGGCAAGCGCTCGACAAGGAGCGTGATAGCGCTGGCGGGAGCCGGACTGGGGTCCTCCGCGAGGCCTCCAGTCGCCTCTCGGACGCCCGGAAGGGCGGCTGGACAAACGTAACAGGCTGGCACATGGGAGATCCGGCCGATAAGGAGATCCAGGAAGCAGCCTCCGCTGTCGGAGTCCCCAAACGGGGCGACCTCTCAGAGGTCTACAACCTCCCTGCCAACTCGCCCCTGCTGGCCAAGGTAGCCGCGGAGCTGAGCCGTCGCATGGTGGCGTCCAATAGCAACCTTGTGGAGCACGGCGGGTACTCCCAGTTCGGGCGGTTTGTGCTGTCATCCAGCATGAGCGAGCGGCTGAAGCAGCTCCCTCCCAATGTCCTCCGCCTCCTGCAGTCCGGAGCCACCCGAGGCCAGCACGCACGGGACGCACTCTCAGGCAAGACTCATGTCACTGGCGACGCCCTGGATGTGTCGATTCGCAACTGGACGCCTGAACAGCGCGATACGGTCATGGAGGCGCTGGACAAGGTGGAAGGTCTGGCGGGGATCTATCGCACCACGGGCAAGTTCGCGAGCAGCCAGCACCTACACATCGCCTCTCAGGGCGGCAGCAGTAACTACGACCAGGTGATGCACCAGAAGCAGAAGGCGCCCGAGAAGGCATCTCAGGCAGCGGAGGATGCGGACCGGCGCAAGAAGGGGTTGGACCTGCTCCGTGAGTCCGAGATCGCCGGCATCAAGAAGGAGATCGACCGACAGATTGCCGAGCGGCGGAAGGCGGCGGACGACAGGATCGCCGAGATCAAGGCCTCAGCTCTGACGGAGGCGGAACAGGCTCGCGCCATCAGGGGTCAGGAGGCAGCCTATGCGCGTGAGGTCGCGAAGCTCAGGTCTGACGCGCACAAGCACGAGGTCGCGGCGGCGCTGGCGAAGGTGAGGGCCGCAAAGGCGAAGGTTGCGGCGGCGTTGGCAGGGAACCGCCAGGCGGCGGAGGCGCAGGCCGCAGGCTCTGAGGGGCGGCTGCAGGACGTGGAGACACGACTGCAGGGCGCGGGAGTCCCGAGGGAGTTCCGGAACCGCATGCTGGGCGGCCTACGGCTGAGGCTGCTCCAGGCCCTGGGAGAGAGCCAGAACATCGGCTCCTACTCCGGGCCCCGTTGGGCGCAGTGGTTGCTGCGAAACCGGGCCGCGGCGGGCGAGGTGGTTGCGGATGACCAGGAGCGCCGCTCTGGCGAGTTTCTGCAGATGGACCGAGGGGCCCAGGAGGCCGAGACGCAGAGGGCAAACGCGTCCCTTCGGGCGCGCGACAGCATCGCGGACGCCCTGTACAAGGCCGCCACCGACGCCATCGACAACGCGGAAGGCCAGGCTGAGTCGGCCTCGGAGCCAGCGCAGCAGCGGAGTGCCCTACAGCGGGCCCTAGCCGCGTGCCAGCAGGCCCTGGCGGTCATTCGGGACCCCGAGCGGGCCCGCCGCATTCAGGAGCGCATGACCCGAATCCGGGCGCGCCTGGCGGAGGTCTCCCAAGTGCTCTATCCTGGCCAGTCCGAGGCGGACTTCCAGGCCGCCCAGGGCTTGGAGGCGCCCGCGTCCGGGGAGGAGTCGCGGCGGTCAGGGCTGCAGTACCAGCAGCGCCTGGCAGTGCTGAACGCCGAGTTCCCGGAGCGGATGAAGCGGGTTCGGGAGCAGATCAGCGCGTCCCTGGATACGCCCTGGGTTCGAGAGCGACGAGAGACCCGCGACCGGATCAGCCAGCAGCTCTTTGAGAAGCCCTATGGGGAGCTGGAGGGCAAGGACAAGCGCGAGGCGGTGGATGAGCAGGTGAAGAAGGCGCTCGACCCGCTGGCCGAGTTCCACGACAAGACCCTGCTGTTGGCCGACTCCTTCGAGCGCCTGAAGCAGCTCTTTGACAGCGGCCACAAGAGCTTCACCGCCGTGCTCAGCAGCCTGATGGGCATCGCGTCCAGCATCTCCCAGATCCTGGGGAACGGCGGGCTGGGGAAGAGCCTGGGGCTGTTCGGCGGCATCATCGGGGGCATCGGCTCCATCTTCGGCTTCGACGACGCGGCCTCCGACTCACAGGCGCGCCGCTGGGGCTTCGACGCTGGCAGGAGCTGGCTGCAGGGAGCGGCGGACGCCCGCGAGATGCTGGTGGGGCCGCAGCTCGCCACCGCAATGGCGGGTGGGGGCGGGACGGTCATCAACGCGCCCATGCACTTCTATGGACCCATCAGCCGGCAGGTGGACCTGGAGGAGGCGCAGCGGGCCGAGGTGAGTCACCTCCAGCGCGTCCTCCGGACCCGACCGACCCGCTAGCCGGTATTGGGCGCGCAATAACCTTGGGCCTCCCAGTGGGAGGCCCTTCCTGTTTGTGAGGCCCCTATGCCCAACTACTACGCGCTGAAGTTCGGCAGCTACTCCTACGCGGACGGCAACGCGGACGGCGCCCGGTGGCGCGAGGGCCATTCCGTGCGGCCGGGCGTCGTGATGGTGCCCAGGAGCAACATCGCCCGAGCCATTCCCGGCAAGCTGGCGCCCCGCCAGGTGACGATCGAGGGCACCATCGCCGGGGACGCGTGGGGCAACCAGGGGCAGCTTCGCCTGGCCGTGGACGCCTTCGAGGCGGCCCACGCGGAGGGCTATGGGCAGCTCTCCCGGGACGACGACCGCTACCTGATGGCGGAGGTCCGGTCCTGCGGGACGGGCGACTGGGACGGCCTGCTGCGGTTGGACTACACCGTCCAGTTCGAGGCGGTGGACCCCTACTACTACGACGTCGCGGAGACGACCGACACGGTGGCCAACCCAGTGAGTGGGGCGCCGCACGTCATCATCAACACCGGCACGGCTCCAGCCTCGCCCCTGTACCGCTTCACGGCCTCCGCCGGCGGCACGGGCCACGCGACGGCGCCCTCCCTGACGCTGCTCCGGACCGCCCCCACGGTCCAGACCTTCACGTTGACGATCCCCACGGCCCTGGCGGCGGGAGATGTGATCGAGGTGGACACTCTGGAGCAGACCTGCACCCTCAACGGGGCGAACCGGATGAGCTGGCACAGTGGCGATAGGCTGGGCCTGGAGCCGGGGAGCAACAGCCTGTCGCTGACGCTGGCTAACGGGCTGGCGCTGAGCGCCTGGAGCACGATCTACCGGGCTCGGTATCTCTGATGGCCCTTGAGATCGGGGCTCGACTCTTCGACGCGGCCGGGACGCGCGTCCCCCTGCCGGACGCCTATGTGGCGGGGTGGGAGTTCGCCCTCTCCGAGCGGGGCGGCTGCGATACCTGTTCCCTAGACCTGGCGGCTGACTATGAGGACGCCCCGGCGATCGCCCTGATGGGCGCCCTGCCGGCGGTTGACTGGCGGGTGGAGTTCTGGACCGGGGGCTACTGCCTCTACCGGGGCTGGATCGAGCAGGCGGAGCCAGTGGTGGCAGAGGGTGAGCCGGTCCTGCGGCTCTCGGGCGCCGGCCTGATGGCGCGGGCCGACACCCTGCGGGTTGACGCGTCCTACTGTCAGCCCGGAGGGGAGGACGTCGCCAGGATCGCCGGGTGGTTGGCGGAGCGATGGCTCTGCCGGCCGGACCGCATTCCTGACCTGGTGCTGGACCTGCCGGCTTCTGTCGGGTACGCCATTGAGCTCGCCCAGTTCTTTGGCAGCACTGTCCGAGGCGCCCTGGACAACCTCTGCGACGCTGCCCAGGGCCTGATGATCTGGGGCTTCGGTGTCTCGGCCTCGGGCGCCAACGTGTTGTGGGTGCGGCGGAAGCCCACAGCCTGCACTCGGGAAGACTATCGGTTCCGAGTAGGCAAGGACGTGGTCTACCTGAGCCAGCCCCGCAACCTGGCGGACGTGACCAATGCCATCCTACTGACGGGCGGCAAGGCCAAGGCTCCCAACCTTCTCTACAACAGTGACTTCCGCTTTCCGCTGCTGCCAGGTGAGTCCAGCATCAGCAACCGATTCCTGGAAGCGAACTACCCCGGCTTCGAGAAGAGCGACTGGGGCCCCTGGGACCGCAGCGCTGGGGTCCTGCAGGGCACCACGGGCAAGATTCCAGGCCAGTACGCCCACAGCGGCGAGCGGATGGCGGTGCTGCCGGCCTCCAACACAGACTATCTGAGGCAGGCCGTCAGCGTCGACGGATGGCTGAAGGCCAACGCCCCCACCCCGTGGCTCTTCACCTTCTGGGCCGCCCAGACCTACGGCGGCGGACTGGGCACCAACCTGCGGATCCGCATCGACGCCCTGGACGCCTCCCAGCAGGTCCTCGCCACCCTCCTGGACTACGAGGACTGGACGGTCAACGGGACCTTCTACCAGCAGTACCGCCGCGTGTTCGAGGTGCCGGCGGCGCTGGCCAGCACCTGCAAGTCCCTGCTGCCGCGGGTGATGGCCTGGAACGGGCCCGGCATCCCCGCGGTGAACCTGGACGACTTCGGACTCTTCCGCAACGACGCCGCCACTCAGGACGGCTGGCAGCTCCTCTACTACCGCAGCGACGACGGGAAGCCCTCCACCGTGGCGAAGGCCTACGCGGACTGGAACCGCCACGACGGCCTCTACAGCTCCTGCTGCCTGAGGGTCTACGTGACGGCCGCCAACGCGACCCACAACGTATGGCTACTGCCCACCAGTGACCACTACAGCGCCATGCGGACCGGTACTGAGTACCAGATGGCAGTCTGGATGCGGACCACGCAGGCGCTGCCCTTCCGCTTGGGCGTCCAGGTCTTCAATGCCAACGACGGAAGCGAGCCCTTCGGCTTCGGCAGCCAACTCGTGACGATCGCTGATGGCCAGTGGCACCGCTATCCAGCGGCGGGCTGGGAGTCGCTGAACAGCGGCTTCGGCGGATCGCCAACCGGGATCCGACTGATCCTCGCCCTGGAGGGTGTGGGGGACTATGACATCACAGCGGTCGCCCTGCGCGAGGGCGGCGGAGACCCGCTGGACGACAGCTTTGTGCCCAGCGAGCAGGCGCAGTGGTACTTCCGGGCCGACAACGGTGAGGGGGCGGTGCCGCTTCCCACCTCTGGACCGGGAGCCCTATCGGCCGCCTCGCAGACCAGCATCGCGACCTATGGGCTGCGGGAGCGGGAGGTCTCCGCGGAGGAGATCACCGACCTCAAGCGAGCCAAAGAGTACGCCGTCGGGGTTCTGAACCGAGATAGCCAGCCGCTGGGACAGGGCGTGCTGGCCCTGGAGCCCGCCGAGGTGCCCATCACCCACCTGGCCCTGGACGGCACCGCCGCCACGGGGCGGGTGAGGGTGGACGGCCTCGTGACGCCGATAGAGCAGTACCCGGCCCGCATCCTCTACCGGCTGGGCGCCTCAGGCGGAGTGCGGATCGAGTGCGACCTGGAGAACCGGCGCCCAGACGTGGCGCTCTTGCTCCTCGAGGCGCTGGGCGCGAAGTACCGGGGCGGGGCGGGCTCCTCGGGTGGCAACAGCAGCTTCGGGTCAACGCCGGGCAACAGCGTGTCGGGTCCCTCTTCCCCGGTACCCCAGCCAGTGGTGCGCCAATTCGGACCCGACGAGGCCGGCCTCTACCAGCGTACCTGGGACGCCGACGGCGCTGAGACGGCGACCCCCCGCCGGAACGGAACCCTGACCCTCACCACCTACGCCAGCGACGGCGTGACGCCCAAGGCCCCGATGGCCGGGTCAGTGGTGAGGCTGTGGGTCGATGAGCGGTGGGCGGTGCCGTGGAAGCACTGGTACTTCGGCGCCGACGGGCACACCATCCACTACGTTGACGGCCACCACCCGATAGACCAGGAGGTAGCGACCCTTGAGTACACTCCGGGAGCCTAGCATGAGACGCATTGCCCTGCTGCTGGCGATGGCCTGCGGGCCTACCTGGGCCTACTCAGTGGGCGGCGAAGCGGACGTGAACCCGAAGGCGCGCCTGGCCATCCGCGAGCTGCTGATCCACAGCCTCCTCGGGAGCGCGAACGCGCTGCGGGTGGAGACGCCGGGCAGCGTGGAAGTGCTCGGTGTTGCCACCGACACGCCGATGGTCCGGACCCATTCCCTCACGATCGGGACCGGAAGCCTCTACATGGCGCAGGGGCAGCGTGTGCGGTTCGGCGGCAACGCGGTACTGGGTCAGAGCGGAGACGGGACCTACACAAACCTGCTGGGCAGCTCGGCTCTCTCCAACCCGTTGAGCGTCTTCACCAACGTCGGCGGCCCTCAGCTCACCCTGGACCACTCCGGCAACGGCTGGGTGATGGGCGACTGGCGCGTGGGGGGCATCCTGCGCGCCGGTACCGGCCCCACGGCCATCACCAACACGGCCGGGCAGATCCTGGCCACGGCGCTCCCCACGCTGCCGCACAGCGGCCTCTCGGGGCTGACGGGCGACGACCACCCGCTCTACGTGAGGGCGGACGGCGGGCGGGCGCTGGCCGGCAACCTGCCGGCGGGTGGGTACAGGGTGACCGGCCTGGGGGCGCCCTCGGACGCTAGCGATGCGGCGACCAAGTCGTACGTCGATGCCAGGACTACCTGGTACGCGCCGGTGGCCGACAAGGACCTGTCTAGCCCTCCGGGCAGCCCCAGCACGGGCGCCCGGTACCTCGTGTGGCCTACCGGATCCGGGGCCTGGGCGGGGCACGACAACCAGATCGCGGAGTGGAGCGGCAGCGCCTGGGGCTACACCACCGCGGCGGTTGGGGCCTCGGTCTGGGTGACCGACGAGTCGAAGCCCTACATATACACGGGAACAGCCTGGGTCACCACCAGTACCAGCGGCAACCACAACGACCTCGCCGGCTTGACGGTGGGCGACCCTCACACGCAGTATGCCTACCTGGCGGGGCGCGGCGCGGGGCAGACCCTGTACGGCGGCAGCGGAGCCGCCGGCAACTTGACCCTGGGCAGTACCTCGCATAGCACCAAAGGCAGCGTCATCTTGAGCGACCTGGTCGGCACTGGCGGGTTCGTCATGGCCAATGTCAGCGGACGCATGTACTCAGAGACCGCTATCGACTTGGCCTCTCAGGTTGGTGGGTACCTCCCGGTATCTAGTGGCGGTACCGGCGCCTCAACTGCCGCCGGCGCGAGGACCAACCTTGGACTCGACCAGCTCACGAACCTACCCCAAGTCGAGCTGAAGGCGGAGACGCCGGCGGCATCGCAGACGGGCGGGCTGTGGGTGACGGGCCGAGCCAAGGCGGGGAGCTTGGAGGCCACGAGCGGGAGCCTCTACATGGCTCTGGGGCAGCCAATCCGGTGGGGCAACGTCTACGGGATTGGGTACACGAGCGACGGCACCAGCACACTGCAGCAGGGCTCCGCGGCCCAATCCACCCCCTGGGCCGTCTTCAGCAACAGCCCCACGGCCCGACTGAGCATGACGGGCGCCGGCGTCTTCACCATCCCCAGCATCACCAGCGGCATCGTCAAGAGCAGCTCCGGCACCCTCTCTGGCGGCGCGGTGGCTTCAGACCTCAGCGGCTGGCCGGCGGCGCTCGACATGACGGAGCTGGGGCGCCTGGACGGGGTGTCGTCCAACGTCCAGGCTCAGCTCAACGCCAAGGAGTCCGTGCCCAGCGGCGGCGACTGGACCATGTACCTGAGGGGCGACCGCACCTGGCGCCCCTGGATTGAGGACGTGCGGTCGCAGGTCAGCGCGACGGCGCCGCTGACCTACAGCAGCACCACCGGTGCCCTGAGCCTGAGTGTTGGGCTGGGAGCCGACCAGGTGCCGCCGGGCAACCACACCCACGACAACCGTTACAGCCTGCTGGGCCACGTCCACAGCAGCCTGGACGCCCCCGACGGGTCGCCCTCGCCGGCACTCTCCGTGGATGCCAGCGGCAACGTGAGTGTGACGGCTGGCCATCTCTACATCCCTCAGGGGTCGGGGCTGCGGAGCAGCTCCGGAGTGCGGCTGCTGGCCGAGGTCCTCGACGGCACCACTCCTCAGACCCGGCTGGGCAGCATCTACGGGGCGGGCGGGGCCGTCTACATCGACACCCCCAGCCACGCGGCGGCGCTGGGCGTGGGGGCAGATGGGGGCGTGAGCCTGACGAGCCTCTCCGGAGGCGGAGTGGTGGGGGCAGCGACGACGACCGGGACTCTGGGAATCGTGGCCAGCACGTCGGACCTCACCAGCGCCATCAGCCAGCGGCACGCGGCCCTGACGCTGGGGACCTCTCATCCGGGACTCTCGCTGGCGGGCCAGGTATTGAGCACGCAATACAGCACGGACGGCCAAGACGGGGTACTGAGCGCGGCAGACCATGGGGTGCTCAGCACCGTGGCGGGCCTGAGCCATGCGACCGTGACGGCCGGTACCGGCATAGGGCTGAGCGGCCAGCAGGTGAGCGTCCTCTACGGCACGAGCTCCACGACGGCCGCCCGGGGGGACGATGCGCGGTTCCACTCGGCTGCCTATGCCGGCACGGGCATCCTTGTAGACGGACAGCAGATCAACGTCGTCTATGGCACCACTGCCGGGACGTCTGCCCAGGGGAACGACAGCCGTTTCCACGCGGCGGTTACCGCAGGGACTGGTGTTTACCTCTCGGGGCAGCAGGTCTCCGTAACCTACGGTACTGCAGCGGGAACGGCGGCCCAGGGGAATGATGCACGCTTCCACTCGGCGGTCATCCTTGCGGCCGACCCCAATGGGCTCACTCTGACGGGTCAGGAGCTGGGCCTTGGGCTAGCTGACGCGACGCACGACGGAGCCCTATCGTCCGCCAACTACAGCGCCTTCTGGGCGAAGGAGCCGGGTCTCGGGGCACCAGGAGGCAGCGGGTCCGTCCTCACGAGTACCGTTGGCGGGGCGCGAAGCTGGGTAGCGCCTAGCACGCTTGGCGTCCTCATGGCGTCGAGCAACCTGAGCGACCTGACGAACGCCGCGACGGCGCGCACCAACCTCGGGCTGGGGGGCGCGGCGGTCCTGAGTGTGGGGACGACGGCGGGGACGGTGGCGGCTGGTGATCATCACCACGACAACGGCCTAACCATAGGCAGCGGACTACTGTCCGTAAGCGGGACCTCCACGGGGCCGGTGGGCTCGTTCCTTAACTCCAACGCTACCAACGGCGTAGGCCTGAGCGCTAGCGGAGCCAGTGGCATCTCTGGCGCCGCTACCTACGGAACAGGCGTTACCGGCTCTGGGCCTCAGTTCGGCGTGTACGGTTACGGAACCAGTGGCGGCGCCGGAGTCAAGGGGTACGCCACTTCAGGGACTGCGTTAGTTGGATGGTCTGACTCAGGGTACCTGCTCGAGCTACACGGTGCCACCAACTGGGTCACCGTTAACAACGCTGGTGCGTGGTCAACGGTTACGGCTATAGGGGCCATCCGATCCAATGAGGGATTCAACGTCAACGGAACCGCCGGCTGGTCGGGCACCATCCCCGCCGGAAAACCCGCCATCGTGGTCGGCGGCATCGTCACGGGCTACGTGCCCTAGAAGGAGGACTCAGACGAAGACCCAACACCGGTACGCCCTGGCGGCCTGCGGGCTGCTGGTACCCCTCATCGCCTACCTCTGCACCCTCTGGGGGCGGCCGACAGTCGGCACCGTCAACCCCCTGGCGGCGCTGTCGGCGCTCCCCGGCTGGCAGGCGCAGCAGCAGGCCCTCCAGGATGCCCGCAGCAAGGCCGGCGAGCAGCTCGCGGCCGCCCAGAAGGCCAACGCCGACGAACGGACCCGACTGGATGCAGCCCTCAGAGCGCTGCCGGCGGGGGACGCCCAAACGCTGCTGGCGCGGAAGACCCTGGAGGAGAAGCGCGACGGGCTGGCCACGAAGCTCAAGGCCGAGCAGGGGCGATTGAGCGCGGAGTTGCAGCAGAAGGAGCAGGCCGTGACCGGACCCGCCGTGGACGCCCTGAGGGTCGCCTGTGAGCGAGTGCGGACACGGAGGGGCCTGCGGGCCATCCTGAGCGCGGAGCAGGCCTGGGCGGGCGGAGTGGACGTCACCAGCGAGGTGGCGCAGGAGCTGGCGACGACCAAGTAGCTGTGATGTAACGATGTATGGTTAGGCCACACATCGGCGGTTGAGAAGCGACGGCGGACGGTCACTGACCGGGCCGCCTTTTCTATGCCTGGGGGACAGACATGGCCGACGGGAGCAATGGGAGCGGAACGCTGGTCAACGGGGAGGCACGGACGGCGGCCGCACGGGCGCAGGGAGACGCCAACATGGCCATCGCCCTGGTGGAGCGCATGGAGCCGACGCTGCAGCGTATCGAGGACAAGGTTGACGCGGTAGAGGGCCGAGTCAGCGGCCTCGATACCCGCCTGACCAGCCACATGAGCGCCATCACCGAGCGTGTCAACGCCCTCCAGGCGGGGCGGGACTCTGGAACGCAATGGCTCCGAGTCGTGGCGGCCTCTGCCCTCGGCCTCATGGCCGGAGTCGCCGCGCTCCTCATTCAAGGCTGGCATATCCAGCCCGGGAGGTAGACGAAATGAAGCTGAGCAAGAAGTGGACCCTCGGTTTGCTGACCATCGCCGCGTCATTTCTTGCGGCGCTAAGCCACGGCGTCAGCCTGAAGGAGGCTGGGGCTGCGGCCGTGCTGACGGCCGTCACGCTCATCCATGGGCAGAGCAAGATCGACGCGGCTAAGGTTGCCACCGGGGAGTACCAGAAGTGAGGCCCGACCTGGAGCTCCGGGCCGACCAGGCGGTGAGCCGAGCCCTGGCGTCCGCCAAGCGGAAGGTGGTATACGACTGCGGGTTCGGAGGCCGCGACCCCCGGGCCGCCGGGCCGGAGGACGGCGAGGGGAAGTGCGACTGCTCGGGTGCGGACTCATATTGGCTGGGGCGGGACCGGTACCGGGGCACCCGGTTCCCCGGTGGCTGGTACGAGACCAGCGCCATCGTCCACGATGCCACCCAGGAGCATATGGACTTCCAGAAAGTCAGCACCGCGCGCCCGGGCGACGTGATCGTCTACGGCGACTACCGGGACGCCAGGGGCAAGCACCACGAAGGCCACTGTGGCATGGTGATCACCGTGACGCAGAAGGGGCTGCCCAAGACCGTGGCGCACTGCTGCGCTCGCGAGGGCCTGAAGAGCGCCATCATCGTGGAGGCCTTCAGCGTCTTCTGGGAGGGGGCGGTCAAGAGTCGAGGCGCCATCATCGCCAGGCCCCTGTTCCTGAAGCCAGCGGTGGGGTGAGATGCGCCCCGAGGCACTCAACGCCCTAGCCCTGCGCGCCCAGGCCGGCGACCAGGAGGCCACGGCGGCGGTGTTGGAGGCGCTGCATCGGAGGCTGTGGAGCCTCGCGGGCGAGTTCCACGTGGCCTCCTTCACGCGAGCCGACTGCTACCAGGAGGCCGTGATAGGCGTGCTGGAGGGGTTGCCGGACTACCAGCCCGCCCCGCGAGCCCGCTTCTCCACCTTCGCCTACGGTCGCGCCCGCGGGGCCATCCTCCATGCTCTCAGGGACCGGGGCTCCCTCATCCGCCTGCCGTCCTGGGTTCAGGAGCGCTACGCCCAGCGTGACCCTGAGGGCACGCCGCTGGAACTCCGACTGGTGATCTCGCTAGGTCCAGACGAGGGCGGAATACCCGAGCCCCCCGATCCTCTGTCCCCAGACCTGCCGCGCCTCCTGGTGCTGCGCGAGGCGCTAGGTCATCTAACCCCCCAACAGCGGAAGGTCTGCGAGACGCTGGCGGAGGGGCACTCGCTATCCGAGGCGGGGCGGCGTCTGGGACACCGAGGGCACTATGCGCGAAACCTCGCCACCCGTATCCGGAACAGAGCGCTGTTGGTGCTCACGGAGGTCCTCAAATGAACTCAGCATCACTGGTCGGCCTGCTGGCCCTGTTGTTCACGCCCCTGCCGCTGACCGGCACTACCACGCCCGTCAACCCCGGCGAGAAGGTCATCATCACCTTCAGCCTCCCGAACATCCCGGACACACTCTTTACTGGCATCACGGCCCAGCTCAAGTGTGTGCCGGACACCCCAGAGATGCCGCCGCTAACGGACGTGCGGTGGATGATGCTCGACGTTGGGACCGGCTGGCGTCTGGCGCAGGGCACGGGCAATCCCTACCGCTTCGCCACCGTCAACTACCCCGGACAGGGGTTCGGGGGACGCTTCCTCCAGTTCAGCGCCCTGGTGCCGGCGACGGCCCCGAGGGGGCACGGGTACCGGCTGGAGGTCGTTAAGGCGGTGCTGACCAACGACCGGGGGGAGGAGTGCAGCGACATCACGATGCTGCAGCCGCCGAGGATTGAGGTGAAGAGCTGCCTACCGGGGGACATGAACGGGGACGGGCAGGTTACCCTTGCTGATGCCCTGGCCGTCTGCCGCTACATCATCACCGCTGACGGCGCCGGCAACCCCTGCGCGGCCGACGCGGCGGACCTGAACCGGGATGGGAAGGTGGACATCCGGGATGTGGAGGCCGTGCTTCAGGTGCTGGTTGGGGGCTAGGCTCCTTGCGATCGACCAGTAGATCCAGCTCGTACCGGGACACCAAATCCACCTCGAGTCGGTCCGAAGGCAGAGTAGTGTCCTCCACTACCGGAAGGCCCCTGTGGACGAAGGTCCCATCAGCCTTGGGCTCCACCGAGATGCCCATCCCTTCCAGCCGTTCCCGGTACCACTCCAGGGATCCAACCCTCACCTTCACGGGAACAGGCGTGAGGGCGTCGATACACCTCTGTATGCCCTCCAGGCTGACGTCAGCCATTCCTAACCTCCTCGAACAGCGGCAGCCCCGTAGCCACACGCTCTCTCCTCTCACTATCCCCCAGCCTCGCCAGCTCCTGCCGGCACGCCTCCGAGGTTTCCTCGCGGTAGGCCCGCCAGTGGGAGCTGGTGCTGGGCTCCGGCGCCTCAAGAGCCCGCAGCTCTCGCTCCAGCCACTGGCGGGCGGCGCCCTCTCCCTCTTCCTGCAGCTCCACCACCATCTCGGCTACCCGACGCCGGGCGCGTTCCCGCGCCTGCTCGTGGCCGAGGGGCGGGGGAGGACCGCCGAGGGAGCGCCTCACAGGCAGGGCGCGGCGCGGCGGACCGCCGCAGAGCCCCCGACCGACACCACCGGCCACCGGCAAACGCGCGCGTGGTACCAGTCGCACAGGAGCAGCTCGTGCGGCTCTGGAGGGGCGTCCCCGTAGTGGGGCATCACCCCGAAGTAGGCGCGGTCGCCGGCGGACTCCGCGAGGGCGCAGCGCCACACCCTCTCCCCGCCCAGGTAGGGGTAGGTGTCGGTCGACACCACCTCCGTCAGCTCGCACCCCTGGTCGAGGGCGGCCAGGCTGTAGCCCACCCAGACCTGGTGGAGGTTGCTGACGCAGGTGGCGGTCCGTGCCCGGCGCCGGGTG
>DASXUI010000322.1:0-2210 GCA_036504955.1 Armatimonadota bacterium | reverse complement strand
GCCCTTCCCCAACGACCCAACGACCTAACGACCCAACGACCCATCCCCATATGGTGAGGCGACTCCGGCGTATTCGAAGGCGGCGCGCTGGGCTTGCTGGAGCTTGGTGACGGTCTCGGCGGAGTAGGGATGCGGGCGGTTGCGGCCGAAGGGCTGGAGGTCCACACCCTGGCGCTGGAGGAGCTGCTTGCCCACTATCGCGGCGTCCAGCCCGCTAACGGCCTCCAGACAGCGCAGGACGGCCGTCTGGGCCCGCAGCGCCCCCTCCTCGTCGCCGGCCAGGAGCCGCTCTCGGATGGCCGCGAGAAGCGCGGGGTAGGTGTCGCTGCCCTCACCGATGATACCGCAGCAGCCGGCCTGGTAGGCTGCCATCGTCACGTGCTCGTCCCCGCAGATCAGGCCGAAACCCGTGCCCTTCGCCACCGAGAGGAGCCCCTCGAAAGCCTCCAGGCGCCGGCTGGACAGCTTCATGCCGACCAGCTGCTTCTGGGACTTGAGCAGCTCCTGTAGCAGCGCGGGCGTGATGCAGAAGTCCTTCGGCACGGAAGGGGCCTGGTAGAGCAAGAGTGGCAACTCCGTCTCCTGGGCCACGGCGCCGAGGTAGGTGGCGGTGACCTCCGCCGCGACCTCCTCGGGCACCCCCTGCGCCGGGGCCCCCTCGGGCCCCTCCGGCGCCAGCATGAAAGGCACCATCAGCACCAGGGCGTGGGCACCCAACCTGACGGACCACCGAGCCAGGTCACGGCTCTGGTCGGTGTACTCCTGTGGGTCGGGGCGATGGGCGAGCTCGCCATCCCACAGGCCCGAGGCCCCCACGAAGACGGAGACATGACCCTCGGCGGCCTCGACAACGGTCGAGACAGCCGCCCCGAAGTCGTCGCGGCTGTACAGCCACATCTGCCCCAGGCCACTGCGCACGAAGACTGAGGACACCTTTCCGCCACGCACCAGGTGGCGGACCAGATTGCCCAGCCCCTGGGTGTCCAGCCGACCGTCCTCGTGGAAGGGCGTGAATAGCGGCGTGATCACCCCCTGCACGGAGGGATGCGGACGTACTAGGGTCATGGTGTCCCCTTCCTTGCGGCACGGGCCCCCGGGTTCCGCCAAGGGCAGACCAACTGGTGGAGGTGCCGCGGTTACTCCTGCTTCCAGGCGCGCACGTAGTCGACCCGGAAGACCGAGGGCAGGTCGGCTGCAGCGGGCAGCCCGAACCAGTCCGGCATGGTCTCGCTATCGAAGTTCAAGGTCAAGGGCTGATGCCAGTGGGTGTTAGCGCCCTTGCGCGTGAGACGCCCATCCACGTAGTAGCGGATCTCTCGCGGATTCCACTCCAGGCCGTACACGTGGAAGTCGTCCGCCAGGGGCCAGGGCGCCTCCCAGGCGCTACCCCGCTGCCAGTGACGCTCCTCCTCGGGTGTCTTGAAGACGTGAACCGTCTGGAAGACCTTGCGCTGGAAGGTGGGCGCGCCTCCGCTGATCTCGAAGACGTCGATCTCGGTCCAGCGCGGCTTCGTCTGCGCGTAGAACCAGAAGGCGCTCGAAGCGTGCGACTTCATGGCTTTGGCCCGGACCTCGAAGTACCCGTAGAGCACCCTCCCACGGCTCTGTACGGCGGCGGTTGAGAAGGTGTGGTACCCCTTCCCTCTCAGCGACTCCGGCGGTTCCTGGAGCCGGGCCGTCAACCGCAGCTCCCCCTGCCCCACGCTCGCGTTTCCCGGCGCGAAGAAGGCGGGCTCCCGACCGGTCCAGGTTGGGTTGTGGTCCCACCACTTCCTGGCGTCCAGGCGGCTCCCATCGAACTCGTCCCACAGAGGCGCGTAGCGCCGCCACTTGCCCAGGTTCCCCTGGTCCGAGAGCGGCAGCTTTTCCTGGACGCGCTTCACCGGCGTCCAGGCTCCCTTGGGGGTCGGGTAATCCACCCACTGCTCCGGCGTCGGCTCCGGCACGGGGGCCGCGTGGATAGTGGCGCAGCACGCGGCCAGGGCCAGGGCTGCTACGCAAAGGGTCTCTCTTAACGGCATCATGGGCCTCCGCATTGGGGCTGAGGGGGTGAGGGGGTGTTATGGTCTCGGAACCTGGCGTAAGCTGGTCTCCCTTGGGCGCCGGGGATATTATCTCCGGCTGACGTAGAGCCGCCCCTCCGGGGCTGAGGCAGGTTGGCCGCCTCACGGCTTGGTGGCGCCCCCGACCGCTTGGCGCCCCGAAGGGGC
>DASXUI010000321.1:0-11068 GCA_036504955.1 Armatimonadota bacterium | reverse complement strand
TTGGCCATGGTCCTGGTGTCGGTCCTGTTGTACGCGTGGGTCCTCTGCCTGTGGGCGCGGCATCCTCAGGGGGATCGCGAGTTTGCAGGCCTGCTTCAGCGACTTGTGTTGTACCTGAGTCTCGGAGGCTCCTCGCTCTGGTGGCACAGCACCGGCAAGCCCTCGGCCGAGGAGCTTGCCGAGCAGCGGAGTCCTGGTCCGGGCGAGACCGCCTGCGTTGCCCTGTGGGCCGCGAGCGCGATCGTGGGCGCGGTTCTTCGATTTGGCCTCCCCACTTGGCTTCACAGTCACCTTTGGGACTGATCGGGACATGACCCGCATCGGGGGCCGTGCCGACCATCGACGCGCGGACAGCCGAGGGGCTCGGGCCCGGCGCAGCCTGAGAGCCGGGCCCGCGGGATGGTCCTAGCTCTGATGCTCTCCCATCCCCATGCCGGTGGAGCTCTTGCTGCTCATCTCGAAGGGGCCGTAGTTGGCGTGGCGGCCCTTGTAGCTCCAGTGCTTCCCCAGGCTGGCGTCACTGAAGCGGTAGGTCTTGGAGCGGCCGATGTACTCGCTGGGAATGACGGCCAGGGGCGCGTGGTCGATACGTGCCTTCCCCCCACCCGGCGCCGAGATAGGCACGATGTCGATGGTCAGGGCCGGGCTCGAGTAACTGTCGTAGTCCCCATGCGAGGTCACGACCATGGGCACCGCCTTCGAGGGATAGAGCTTCCCAATCATGCCCTTGAAGGACTGAGCGAAGATGGCCTCGATGGCCCGTCGCTGCGCCGGAGACGTGCGGCTGTCGAAGTAGAGGCGGCCCGGCATCTTGCCCATGGCCTCCCTCATGTTCTTGCCGAACCAGGAGACGGCGACCACGTTGACTCCCGCGAGCGGAACAGAGCCGTAGCTCCCCTCCGTGACGTGGTAGCCCAGGGCGCCCTCGCAGTGCCCGTAGGTGGTGTCAGAGCCGAAATGGCAAGGACAGGCGCTGTTGCAGGGGCAGACCTCCGTGAGCCGGCCCTTGATGTCGTACTCCGTCGTGGCTGCCCCGGCTCTGCTCAGACTCACGCAGATCAGTGCCACCGCGATGCTGAGCTTCATGTGGCTCCTCCCATTGAGCGTCCATCCTGGTGCGGTACCGGTAACCCTTGGGCAGACCGGCATCACGCAACCAGCCTCTTGTTATTACGGGATACCAACGCTCGCCAGACCAGCAGGTTCCCAAAGGAGGGAAGCAAATGATCGCGAAGGTGCTGACACGCGCCGCCGCCCTGCTACTCGCCCTCGCCACGCTCTCGGTTCCTGGTGGCCGCGCCGAGGCCTCGCCTCGCGAGGGCGGTGGGACGGCCGAGGGCTCGCGCGCGGATCGAGTCGCCCGGGCGGAAGGGAAGAGTCCTATGGATGCCGTGCCTTGCGCTACCCCAGTCACCGACACCGACGTCCACCTGATATGGGATCGGGCTCCTCACCAGGCGTTCACTGACCTGGTGCGCTTCAAGGGCCGATGGTTTTGCGTCTTTCGAGAGGGCTCCGCGCACGTCTCCCCCGACGGGGCGATCCGCGTGCTCACCTCTCGAGACGGCACAGACTGGAAGCCGGCAGCCCTGGTGTCCTCTCCGACGGCGGACCTGCGCGACCCCAAGGTCATCGTCGCGCCGGGCAACCGCCTCATGTTGGTGGCCGCGGGCGCCCTGCGCCCCCCCGCCACGGCGACGCACCAGACCTACGTGTGGTTCTCCACGGACGGCCGTTCCTGGAGTGAGCCGGCCGCGATCGGGGACCCGAACGTCTGGATCTGGCGGGTGGTCTGGCACCGTGGCACCGCCTACGGGATTGGGTACGCGACCGGCGGCGGACACTTCGTTCGCCTCTACACGAGCGCAGATGGCAAGGTCTGGCGGACGCTGGTGGAGACGCTGTTCGATGCCGGCTTCCCCAACGAGGCCGCCCTCGTCTTCCAAAAGGACGACTCCGCCGTCCTGCTCCTCCGGAGGGACGGCGCCAACGCTACCGGGCAGCTTGGCACCGCGCGTCCGCCCTACAAGGAGTGGAGCTGGAAGGACCTTGGCAAGCAGATCGGCGGTCCCCAGATGATCGCGCTGCCTGACGGCCGGTTGGTCACCGCGCTGCGGCTGTATGACGGCGGCGCCCGCACCTCGCTAGCCTGGGTGGACCCCGAGGCCGGCACCCTCACGGAGTTCGAGCGGCTGCCCTCCGGGGGCGATACCAGCTACCCCGGCCTGGTCTGGTGGAAGGACCGGCTGTGGGTGAGCTACTACTCCTCCCACGAGGGCAAGACTTCCATCTACCGCGCGGTGGTGCAGCTTCCGGCCACCGCACAGCGCAGCCCCTAGCAGCGTGGAACCCTCCCAGCGCGGCGGGCGTTGGGGCTATGGCACGCGGGCACGGCCTTGCTGAGTGTAGGCTGCCTCCGGTGCCGCGAAGGGTTCGCGAATGCGGCACTGGCTGGCACGGGTACAGGTAGCGCTCCTGTTCGCGCACGCCCTCTCGCCCCTGGCAGGGCTTCTGCCCCCGGGCGGGAAGCAATGCGCGATGGCGGCCTGCTGCTGCCACGCCCGAGGCGTCGCCTGCTGCTGCCACCAGGGCGAGAGCGCCTCGCTCTCAGGCCAGTGCCGTAACACGCAGGCTCTGGGGAAGACTCCCCTCGCGCCTCAGGGGCCCAACGCACCAGCCCTACTGTCGCCGCCCGCGCTTCCTGGCATGGCGCCCACCGTGGCGCTGCTCCCAGCATCCAGCCGTGCTCCCAGCCGCGCCGCGCTTCCGACTCCCCCTCCATACCCTCCTCCAAGGTTCCGGTCCGTCCTCTAGCCTGCAGGCAGCAGACGCGCCAACTCGGTCTCCCCGCCCAATACGTCGGGCGGTTGGCCCTCGTTGGTAGGCCACCTGCATCCATGCCGCGCCGATCAGGGGCTCGCCCTGACCACAGCCTTCCAGCGCGTCCGCACCGCTACCTGGGGCGGTCCGCCGCTGAGCGAGGGCACCTCTGGCCACGCGTGGGGATCGAGCCCAACACCACACACCCTTGGAGGCACCACTCTTGCGAAGCGACTTCGCCACATCCCTGGCCTGTCTGTTGATGGCCGTGGGGCCGGCCTACGCCCACTCCCCCTTCGATCTGCCCGCGTCGACCCCATCGCTGGACCAGACCGCCGTTCTGCCGGACGCGCAGGCGACCTGGGTCATCTATGGCCTGCTGGCCAAGCCGGCGCAGGTCGACCTCATCCGGCTTGACAACCTGGATACCAGCCTATCCCTAAGCCTTCAGATGGAGGTGTTCACACGCCCCGTCTACGCGACCTTCGCGCCCACCTTCGCAGTTCTGGCGAAGGGGCTTCCGGCGCCGGCCGACCCGCTCCCCCTAACCCTACCAGCCGGCTACGGAGCCCTAGTGGTCCCGTTCCAGGGCGACCCGGCGGCGCGCACGGTCACCGCCTATGGCACGCGGGTCTGGTGGGTGGGACAGAGCGTTGATATGCCTGAGGTGGACACCAGCTCCCCGGTCTACCTGGCGGTGTGGGATGCGACCGGCAAGACGGGTGAGTACTCGCTGGCCTACAGCATCGACCCGGACCCCGACAAGGCGGACCTGGAGGCGCGCTACACGGACCCCCTGCTGGGCGACGGCAATGAAGACGGTAAGGTCGGCGTCGCGGACGCGGTGCTGGCTCTGCGCCTGGCGGTCGGGCTGGAAGCCACCACCCCCCGGCTGCTGCGCACGTTGGACGTGTGGCCGGCAAGGCAGGGGCAGCTTCTTCAGGGCGACGGCCAAATCTCCATCGCTGACGCCCTTCGGCTTCTGCGCCGAGCCGCGGGCATCGAACCTGACCCATTCCCGTAGCCAGGATGCTCCGGTGAGCCCTGGAGGATGGGCCGAGACTCGGCCGCCTCCCAGGGCTCACCGGAGCGTGGGCTGGGAGATGGTGGTGGGCCGGGCGGGTAGGGTGAGGAGGCGCCGGATGCGCGGCAAACGAGAGGGCTTCACACTGATAGAACTGCTGGTCGTGATCGCCATCGTGGCGATCCTGGCCGCCCTGCTGTTCCCAGTTTTGGCCAAGGCTCGGGAGCGAGGTCGGGCCACAGCTTGTCTGAGCAACCTCAAGCAGATAGGCCTCGGGGTGTCCGCTTACATGGGCGCTTGGGACGACGTGTACCCCATCGCGGCCCATCAGCCAGGAGATGAGGCGCATGCCTGGGTGGAGCAGCTCTACCGGTTCGCCGGCACCCGTACCCTGAACCGGTGTCCGGACGACGAGGGCTTTGGGCCCGATAGCCTACACACCACCAGCTACCTGATGAACGTGCACTTCAACGGAGGGCTTTCCCTCTCTGAAGTGCCGGGGCCCGCCGGTACCGTCTACAGCGCGGAGGCCCGAGATGACGTGGCCGGCGACCACTACCACCCCGCCGCGGGCGCGGAGCAGATGCGCCAAGAGCTCAACCCCGAGCGGCATGGAGGCGGCGCCAACTACCTCTTCGCGGACACCCACGCCCGCTGGATGACCTTCGCCCAGACCCTGGCACCCACCAACCTCCACGAGATCACCCAGGCCCGCCGTACCTCGTACTAGAGGCGGGACCCACCGGACCCGTCCGCTAGTGGCGGGACCCACCGGACCCGTCCTCCCAGGCATGGCAGCATTGGCGGTACCTGCCTGGGCAGTCGCCTAGCGCCAACCGGCATCAGCCGATGCTACTACGCTCTTCACCTCTTCGCCTCCGCCCTTGCCTGGCGGACTCAGCAGAGCGTCCGCTTAGGAACCTGTTCGGAACGGTAAGAAGCGGTAGGGGCCGGGCCTTGGCCAGTCGGGGCTCCACCGCCGCTCAGATCACCTTGGAGGAGACACCCATGCCCATGAGAGAGATCCCACGCCAGGAGTGGCAATCGTTCCTGGACGACTTCAGCCAGGAGCACGAGGGCTGGCTTGTCAACCTGGAGGTCCAGTCGGACGGCCGGAGCCAGACCGAGGCAGAGGGCCTGCCGCTGGTCGGCATCTCTGCTGACTGCAAGGGGAGTGAAGCGCCCGCCATCGAGATAATGCTGGGGGACCGGGGCGCCGATCACGTCACCCACTCCGTTTCAGGTCCTTCGATGGTCTCCGTCTCAGACGGGGTCGGCGGAGGCGAGGACCTGGTCATCGAGTCGCCAGCCGACGGGCGCGTGGTAGCTCACCTCCGCGCTTCCGGCTGAGCCGACGGTCTGGCTCGCAGAGCCCATGGTGGGCCCTACATGGCGGACGCTGGGCCCTGCGCACGCGCCCAGGGGATAGGCGGGCTGCGCGGCGCGGGCCGGCGAGCTTGGCCGGCGGGCCTAGCGCTTCGAAGTCCGCCGGCCGCCCAGCCCGCCCATGCAGCTAAGGAACGATGGCAGTGATGGCAACGCAAGACACACGAGCCGGCCTCCTAGAGACTGGTCTCAACCGCTCAAAGGCCATCCGAAGGTGGTGGCTGGCCCAGACCGTGGCGGCCCAGGTCACCTTCAGCTATCTAGCCACTCTCATGGCCGCCACGGCGATCGTCTGGTGGGACTCAATACACCAACTGACGCCCATGTAGCGTTACCGGGGCCCCGGGTCCATGCTCCGGCAGCGGCCTAGAAGCAGGGCGACCGATAGCCCACCACGGTCAGCAGTATCGCGATCGTGTCCGCCACGGTCAGCTTGCCATCCTTGGTGACATCGCCGGCAGCCGCCTGGAAGGGGTCAAGGGTCACCAGCCCAGCGACGGCCCGAAGCGAGAGGATGGCGTCACGCACGTCGATCTTGCCGTCGCCGTTGAGGTCGCCCAGAGCCATGCCCGGCCCCACGCCGACAGGCGACGGCGCTCCCGCGAGGCCGGCGATCCGGTAGACGTAGTACGCCCCATCCGCGATCAGCAGATTCCCCTTGGCGTCTAGGCAGATGCCGCCGCGCAAGTAGGTGAAGCGCGCGTCAGTGCCGGCGATGCCATCCGCTGGGGGCAGAGCGCCTCCGCCCGCGACAGTCGTCATCAGCTCGTCGTCGGTACCGTTGACCACGTGGTCAAGGCCTGCCACCACCCGCCGCACCCGAGCAACCCCGGCATCCAGGATGAAGAGGTCCCCCGAGGTGTTCACCGCCAAGCCAGCAGGGCTGTTGAGCTGTGCCGCCGTGGCCTTCACGAAGTCGGTCGCGGCCCCCGCGACGCCAGTTCCCGCGACCGTCGTGATAATCTCGTCATCTGCACCCGTGACCACTCCGTCGGCCCCCGGCTCTATCTTGCGAATTCGCGCCCCATCGGCCACGTAGAGGGCGCCCCGGGCATCGCAGGTGATCGCCGTCAGAGCTGTCGAGAACCTCGCGGCCATCGCGGCGCCCCCATCGCCGTTCTTGCCAGGACTCGGGGTTCCAGCGCCGGCCACCGTGGTGATCTTGCCCTCTGGGCCAACGCGGTAGACTCGGGTGCCGGCAATGTACAGGTTGCGTTTCGCCCCAACAGCGATGCCGCCGGAGATCGGTACGTTGGCTCGCGTGGCTAGGACGCAGTCGGTGGAGCCGATGGCCTGGCTCCCGCCGCCCGCGATGGGTACCATCACGCCGTCGGAGGCTCGGACCATCCGGACCCGGTTCAGTCCGCTGTACTCCGCGATGTAGAGGTTGCCATCAGAGTCGGTAGCCATCCATCGGGGGCGATCCAGCAGAGCGGCGGTCGAAGGACCACCCTCACCGCAGGACGCCGGCGGAGCGCACGGCGTCTTGGAGCCCACCATGGCGGTGATGCTCCCCGTGGTCGCATCGACCCGCCGGACCCGGTTGAGGTTGTACTCCCCCACAAAGACGTTGCCCTGGGGATCCACCGCCACCGAGTAGGGTGCCCCAAGGGCGGCGCTAACGGCCGGCACCCCGTTGTCAGGATCACCCGAGTACTTCCCCGCGTAGGTGGCAAGCGAGCCCAGCTCCTGGGCTCCCCCAGATGGCACCAGCGCCAGAAGTAGCCAGGCCGCCAGGCCCCCCCGCCCCAGCATCCCTCCGGACCAACCACTGTGATGACCGCGGATCCGCTCCATAGTTGACCTCCATCCGGGTACGCCTAACAGCGCAGCAACTCACGCACAACGCGGAACGGCAGGGGTCGGTTCCACAAGCTCACAGGCTCCGCAGCCGGGCGGACGGGGCTGATGCGCGGCGCGGCGACTGAACTCGACCGCGCGCCTACAGCACGACAGCGGAGCGGGCCGCTGCACGGGGGTTGGCGCAGGGAACCGATGCACCGGACCAGGGCTCCAACCTACTGGGCCGTGCCGGGAACCTTAGGTACGCCGAGGGGAACAGACCAGGCAGAGGCCGAACCTTGGGCCCGCCTGTTGTCTCCTTTCTGTGGCGAACGCAACAGGAGGCTCGCGCCTGCGTCGAAGGTTATTGTGGGCCTCCCCAACCCCCAGTGTATCGAGTGCCTAGTGACTGACAGAGTATGGACGGCAAGCGCAACTCAGAAACCTTAGTGTAAGGGTGGCCCCGCGGGATAAAGGAAGGCTAGATGAAGCGATGGTTAGCTCTACTGCTGCCCGTGCTGGTTTTGGGCGGCCTGATCACCTGGCGCCTGAACCAGAAGCGGGCCGAGGCAGCGGACCAGTCCAAGCAGATGTCCGCCCGGCGCACCATGGTTCCCTCCGTGGCCGTGGCCACGGCCACCCGTAGGGACATCGTTCAGACCTTCGAGGCGGTGGGGTCGGTGGAAGCGCCGCTCAATGTGAAGATCGCCCCGAAGGTGAGCGGACGCATCGACTATCTGGTGGTGGAAGAGGGATCCCCGGTGAAGCGCGGGCAGGTGCTTGTCCGCATCGATCCCTCCCAGATTCAGGCCGATGTAAGCCAGAAGCGGGCAGCCCTGGCGGAAGCGCAGTCCCGGCTTGCCCAGGCCGCCATCACTCAGAACCCCACCGTTGTGTCGATCTCAACCAGCATCCGGCAGCAGCAGGCGGGGCTGACAAGCGCCCAGGCTGACCTGAGGCAGGCCACCGAGAACTACGCCGCGCAACAGGCTGCCTCGGCGTCAGCCGTTACCGATGCTGAGGGCCGGATCTCGAACGCCGACGCGGCTATAGCCAACGCGGAGGCCTCTGTAGGCAGCGCACAGGCGAACCTGGAGAACGCCCAGTCGCGCTACAACCGCATCCACGACCTCTACACTCAGGGCTTCGTGGCCGCCCAGGACGTGGACGACGCCCGCACCACTGTCAAGGTGCAGCAGGGCGCGCTGAACGTGGCGAAGGGCCAGGTGCGCCAGGCGAACTCCACCCGTGCCTCGGCGGTGGCCCAGCGCGACGCGGCCAAAAACCAACTCGACATCACCATCTCCAAGGGCAGGGCCGACATCGCCGCCGCCAAGGCCAAGGCGCAGCAGGCCGTGGCGGCACTGGACTACGCCAGGGCCAACGCCGCCCAGAAACCCGCCTACCAGCAGAACCTAGCCGCCCTTCGAGCAGCGGTGGACGCCGCCCAGGCGGACCTCCGTAGCAGTCAGGCCCAGCGCGCGGACACGGTCCTTGCCTCCCCCATGGACGGCTTCGTGACAGCCCGAAGCATGGACCCCGGCTCCATGGCGACTCCGGGACAGCCCATCCTCACGCTTCAGGCGATCCGGCAGGTCTGGGTCAGCATCCCGGTACCCGAAGAGGAGAGCCACAAGATCCGCATGGGTGAGGTGGGCACCGTCACCTTCGATGCCTTCCCCCACCAGAAGTTCGAAGGCCGCGTGAGCCAAATCAACACCTCAGCGGACCCCAGCAGCCGCCAGTTCACCGTCCGGCTAACGCTTGATAACCCCAAGGGCCAGATCAAGCCAGGCATGTTCGGGCACGTGAGCCTAGAGACGGAGCGGGCCGCAGGCATGGTCGCAGTCCCCCGGGAGGCCCTACAGAAGAGCCGTGAAGGCGGGTCCCAGGTGGTTGTGGTGGACTCCAGCGGCGCCGTTCACCCGCGGCCAGTGACCGAGGGACCCAGCGACCCCGAGTACGTATCGATCGCCAGTGGACTCGCGGCGGGCGAGAAGGTGGTAACCCTGAGCTCCGCTCCGTTGAAGGACGGCGCCAAGGTTCGCTTCGGCGGGCGTGGTGGGGGACCTCGGGGAGGTGCCGCAGGCGGGGGAGCCAAGGGCAGCCGACCTGGAGGTCCCCCAGGCGCCTAGACGCCTCTACGCCAGCCTTCCGGGGATCGAGCGGGCGCGAAGCCGCATGGGAGCTGAGTGATGAGTCAGCCCCCGAGATGGCAACCCCCCTGCATTCCCGGCCTGAGCCGGATCACAGTCCCGCCCTCGCAACGGGTATCTGCCTTCTACTTACCAGACCCCATTCCGATGTGGGAGCTCCAGTCAGCAGATGAGTCCAACCGCCAGGCGTGAGCACCTGAGCGGCGGCTCAGCTAGGAACATCCATGGGAATCGCACGTTTCTCGGTAAGCCGGCCAGTCGCGGTCACGATGCGCATCGCCGCTCTGGTGCTGCTGGGCGCCATCTGCCTCACGCGTCTGCCCGTTGACCTCCTGCCGGCAGTGACCCTACCCACCGTCGCCATCAACACGAGCTGGCCCAACGTGGCGCCGGAGGAGGTGGAGGCTCAGGTCACTCGACCCATCGAGCAGGCGGTCTCCTCGGCACCCAACATGTACCAGGTCAACTCCTCCTCTCGCGAGGGGAGCTCCAGCGTCCGCGTTCAGTTCCGTTGGGGGACGGACGTGGGCCAGGCTGCCGTGGATATCCTGCAACTCGTGGAGCGGGCTCGCGGACGGTTCCCCAACGACCCCACCCTGCAGACCCCACTGGTCTTCAAGTTCGATCCCTCCCAGTTCCCCATCCTGATCTTCGGTGTTAGGGGCGGGAACGACCCCGTCAAGCTCAAGACGATCCTCAACAACCAGGTGTCGCCCATGCTGGAGTCGGCGGAGGGCGTGGCGTCCGCCGTGGTGACCGGGGGTGAGGACCGATCGATCATCGTGGACGTGAACCCGGACCGGCTGCGCGCCTACGGCATGTCGGTTAACGACGTCATCAAGCGGATAGCCCAGGAGAACCTGAACCTCCCGGCCGGCATCGCGAAGCAGAGTGAGACGGAGTACACCATCCGAAGCCTGGGGTGGTTCACCAGCCCGCGGCAGATCGCCCAGATCCCCATCGGCTCGGTGAATGGGCAGCTCATCAGCCTGGGCATGGTGGCCCAGGTAAAGGACACCCACCCCGAGACCCGACTCTACACACGACTCAACGGCGAGCCGGCTGTGGGCGTGGTCATCAGCAAGCAGAGCGGCGCGAACACCGTGGCGACGGCCCAGAGCGTGATGGAACAGGTGGAGAAGGTCAAGAAGATCTACCCGAACCTGACGTTCAACATCTCCTACGACCAGTCGACCTTCATCTCTGAGTCCATCGACAACGTGAGGGACAGCGCCCTCATTGGCGGGGTGCTTGCCATCCTGATCCTGCTCTTCTTCCTTCGGAACTTCCGAAGCACGCTCGTCGTCGCGCTCTCCATCCCGACCTCGATCATCTCCACCTTCGCGCTGCTCTACATGTGCGGCTTCACCCTCAACACGATGTCCCTGGGCGGCCTTGCTCTGGCAACGGGACTCATCGTTGACGACGCCGTGGTGGTGCTGGAGAACATTTTCCGGCACATTGAGCGAGACAAGAAGAGCTCGGTAGAGGCCGCCGTAAGCGCTACGGGCGAGATCCTGTCCGCCGTAGTGGCGTCCACCTGGACCATCATGGTCGTCTTCCTGCCCTTGCTTCTCATCAAGGGTCAAGCAGGCCAGATGTTCACCCAGTTCGCTTTGGTGGTCATCTTCTCACTGGGCGTATCTCTGCTGGATGCCTCCACGGTGGTGCCGATGCTCGCCTCGCGCGTGATTCACGGCGAGGCCCACCATGAGATGCTGTCCGGTGAGTCAACCGGCATTTGGGACCGGATGTTCGTGCGCGCGGGCAAGTGGTTCGACGCGATGGACAACGCCTATCGCCGAGGCCTACGCTGGGCCTTGCGGCACCGGTTCTGGGTCCTGGGCACGGTTGCCGCGCTAACGGTTGCCAGCTTCTCCCTGCTCCCCTTCATCGGCAC
>DASXUI010000320.1:0-67859 GCA_036504955.1 Armatimonadota bacterium | reverse complement strand
CCCTGGCAGCTTCGGTTCGCGGGACGCGCAGCTAACGTCCCGCGCAGTGCCACCACAGTCTGGGCAGTCGACGGTGCGCCAGTAGCCGAAGGCCTCATCCCAGCCCATCGTCTTCCCTGTTCCCTGACACCGGGCGCATTGCCGCGGCCCTTCAGACGATACTCCTGCTGCCTCGCCCTGCATATCGTTCTCTCCCCTCCGCGGTCCCCGCAAGGATTCCGCGCGCGGCGTCCGCCAACACTGGGCCGAACCAGGCGCGGAGCGGAGTAGTCCAACCTATGCCCGCCGACAGGACCCTGGTCCCAGGCCCGCCGACGGCCGGATCACTGAACCAGGTCCCCGACACGCCTGCGGCGAGCCGGACAAGCCAATGAGTCGCCCTCTGATTGCCGCCGGGCGCCTCCCAGCTTCTTATCAGGAGATCATATGCACTGGATCTTTCACCTGATCTCACACTTCTTCGGTATGGTACTGGCAATACTGCTGTTCCCCTTCCACCTAGCCTTTGCCCTGCTTGGGTGGTTCCTGGCCCAGGTCGTCAGCGCCTTCATTCTGGTTGGCGTCGTGCTCTTCGTCTTCTGGCTGCTTTCTCGGCGCAGGCGCTACTGAGCGCCCGGCAGAAGGACGCTGACAGCCCCCACGCGTCACGCTGCTGCTTCGTGGCCGCCGGCACTCGGGCATCTGGTAGCGCTTCCCGCCCGACTGACCGCCACGCAAATCCTGCACCCGTCCCAACACCGAGCAGGTGAACCTTGGCCTCCGAGTGGGTATCAGTGTAGGGACACTGACGCCGCGCCCAAGTCCTCGAGGGTCGCGGCCAGTAAGGAGGAGCCATGGGCTGGTTAGTTGCGTTGATCGTGGGTGCGCTGATCGGCTGGATCGCCAGCCTGATCATGAAGACCGACGCCGAGCAGGGGACTCTGGCCAACATCGTCATTGGCATCGTGGGCGCGCTTCTGGGCCGTTGGATCTTCGGCGATGTACTCGGCATCGGCGGAGCGACGGCGGCAGGTAGCTTCAGCCTGTCAGGCCTGCTATGGGGGGTTCTGGGAGCAGTGATCCTCATCGGTCTGCTCAAGGCGCTGCGTGTCATGGCCTAGCGGCGCCATCATCAGTGACCCTTTGAGCGTCTGCCCTCGAGTGGAGGGCAGAAGCGCCATCCAGGTGTGGGGCACTTCTCCACGCGAATGGTCGAGCCAGCCCCCCTATATGGGGGAGAGCGAACCCCGGTGGGCGAAGGTGGAATGGAGGTGATCGGCGCCAAGGCGAGTGCGCCGGTCCCTCCTGATGCCCCATGCCTGATCTGCTTCTTCTGGCTGATGACCTTACCGGAGCCTGCGATGCCGCCGCCCCCTTCGCGGCTCGGGGCGCGCGCACGAATGTGCTCCTGTCTCCACGCCTCCCCGCTGATACCCTTTACAGCGCTGAGATCCTGAGCCTCGACCTGAACTACCGGGACTGCCGCCCCAAGGATGCCGAGGGCCGCTTGGCCGAGGTACTGCGAGTCGTGTCCCAGGCAGGTACCGGGCGACTGTATCTCAAAGTGGACTCCCTTCTTCGGGGCCATGTCGCCCTCGCCTTGCGGCTGGCCCTCCGGGAGCTGGACATCTCGTCCCTTCTGCTTTGCCCGGCGTTTCCCGCCAATGGACGCGGCTTCTCCGGAGGCAGAGCCGTCCACAGCGTCACACAAGCACCCCTCGATGATGGTGGGCTGCGTCATCTGCTTCAGGTGGCGGGCCTACCCGTTCGCCACATCACCCTATCCACCTTGCGGCAGGGAGGACTGGCGGAGGCGATCCAGGCCGCCGGGGGGATAGCGATGGTCGATGCCCTTACGGATGAGGACCTGGACCGAGTCGCGGAGGCCTCCGCCGCGGTGGGCCCCGGCTGCCTGCCCGTGGGATCTGGGGGCCTGAGTTCGGCTCTCGCCAGGAGATGGCCGCTTCGCACCGCCCTTCCCCGGCTCGAAGCAGTGGAGAGCGTGCTAGCCATCGTCGGCACGGCCCATCCTGAGACCCTCGCGCAGGTGGAGCACTGGGTCGCGCGCGGAGCAGAGCGCTGGGAATGGGCAGAAGGAACGGAGTACGTGCCCAAGCAGGAGACGCGGGCCGTGCCTCACGCGGTCGTGCAGCTTCGCATGCCTGGCGCCACGCGGTCACCCGAGGGATGGCACGCCCTGTGCAGCCAGTTCGGGGCCTACGCGGCACGCTGGGCCGTCGATCTGGGAGCGAGCGGGGTGATCCTAACCGGCGGCGCGACAGCCAGAGCCTTCCTGGAGGGGGCCGGCGCGCTGTGCCCCTGCGCGCGTGAGGATGGGGGTCTGCCGCAGCTTCACCTGCAGGGAGAGGTGCTCCCGGGGATGCCTCGCGCCAGCGTCCTTGGTGGCCCCCTGGATGGGCTGCAGGTGGTCGCCAAGTCCGGAGGCTTCGGTGATCCCGCGGCGCTGGAAGTGCTAGCGCGGGCTCTACGCCAGACCGGGCTGGGCTAGGGTCTCTCAGCCCCCGCCCATCGCCGCGGCGCGCTCCCACCGCTCCCGACCCCCGCTGCCACCCCGCCATGTTCAACCGCCCCGGCTAGATGGCGGCGGCACTCAGTAGTCCATCGGCTCCTCCGGGTCGGGGTCGCCGCTCCCCCCCTCCGTGACCTGCGAGGTGTAGGATGGGCAACCCTCCGGCTCCTCCCACTTCTCGCCCGGATGGACCCACAGGTCGCACTCCTGGTACTGGTTCACGCTGGCGCATCCGTTGCACTGGGCAACCACCTTGGTGCTCTGGTTGAACAGGTTGCTGAAGTTGTTAGCCATCCTGATGGTCCCCTCGCAGCGAAGGGCCCTGGCCTGTGGTAGCCGGCCAGGGCCCTTCGGAAGCTGTAGCCGTGAAGTGCCGTCACTGGGCTCAGACCAGCGCTAGGCGATGGGGAAGCCGACCGACCGGCCCTCTCGGCTGCTGGTGTAGATTCCCTCCAGGAGCTCCGTCAGGTTGCGGCCATCCTCCACGGTGATCGTCATGGGCGCGTCCTCAACCATGGAGGCGACCCACTGGTTCATCGGGGTCGCGGGAGGCTTGGGAAGGTTGCTGGGATGAACGGTGCCCTCGAGCCCATCAGCCAGGGCCTTCTTGCTCTGCAGAACAATTCCGCCGCCCGGGTACCCCTTGCCCACGAACCCTTCGGTCCCGTAGAGCTCCATGGTGTTGGGTCCGGCTCGGTGAACCCAGGACACGTCCAGGATGCCCAGCGCCTTGTTCTTGAACTCCACGACCGCCGCGGAATTGTCGTCGATGTCGTAGGCGCCGGAGTAGTTGTTCACCTTGGCGATGACGCTGGCGGGCTCGCCAAGGATCCATCTCATCACGTCCACCGTGTGGCAGCCCAGGTCGAACAGGGCCCCTCCGCCGGCCAGCTTCTCATCCCCGAACCAGGCGCTGCCATCGTGGAACCAGCTATCGAGCGCGGCGCAGTGAGCGATGCGGGCGCGCATCAGAGTCACCTTGCCGATGAGCCCGTCATCAACGACCTTCTTGAGGAACAGGACCTCGGGGTTGGTGCGGGAGGGTAGGGAGATCATGAACTTGATCCCCTTCCGGCGCACGGCCTCCACAAGGCGGTTGGAGTCCGCCGTGGTCACGGTGAGGGCCTTCTCCGTGAAGACGTTCTTGCCCGCCTCCACCGCGGCGCCGATCACCTGGGGGTGCTGGCTGGTGGGCGCGTTCACAACAACGCCGTCGATGCTGCCATCCGAAAGGACTTTGCTTAGGTCTGAGAAGTAGGGAACGCCATACTGTTCGGCTGCGGGCTTCCCCCTAGCGGGGTCGTCATCCCAGATGCAGGCGATCTCGGCGTCCTTGTGGTCGCGAACCTGCTGGGCGTAGCCATGAGCGTGAACGTGGGCGAAACTGAGCAGGGCGATGCGCGGCATGAGCGGAGCTCCTCACAGTCGTGCGCTAGCGCACGTTAGGGTAACCGTACGGCCGGAACGCTGAGCTGTCTCGCGTGGCCCAGGAGGCGCCGTGCCTCTGAATACCAGCGAGCCACCACTTGGTCGTGGCGGATGGAGTACAATGGACGTGGCCGCACGCAGGGGTCCAACGATGAGGTTCAGTGACCCGAGCTCCCTCTCCTCTTGCCCAAGGGACGAATGCCGAGGAGATGTGCGCAGGGGATCCCTGGGCTTGCCGGTTAAGGCCGAATCGTCGGGGGGCGATGGGGGACGGGTGGAGCCTCACCCACACAGCAAGTGAGACGCCGGTGGGTGATGGCCAGCGCAGGCCAGAGACAGACCAAGGGTGGAGCGTAGGTCAGGCGGCGCGGACTCCCTGTCGGGAGGCCTGCCAGAGGGCTTGGATCTCATCTCTCAGCGCGAGGTAGTCCTCTTCACTGTGGACGCTCTGGAGCCGGCGGTCGTACTCCAGGGCCACTAAGCGAGGAACCTCGCCGCTGTCCGCGGCCAGCCAGAGCCATCGCCGGACCTGGTTAGCCTTGGCGACGCACGCGCGGTCCGCCTGGGACCGTCCCGTATCGGACGGCCTATGCTGTTTGGCTCCGCGCCTAAGAAGGTTCACTCAGCCTCTCCTGAGGGTGCTCTGGGGTCCGTGGGACGCCGCCGCTTGTTGGGGTCCGACGCGCAGCAGGCCAGCGGTCCCCATCTTCATTGTGGCATCCTGATACGACTTCTGCAGGGGTCGGGTAGCGTCCTTTGACTCTTACCAAGCATTTCTGCGAGGCAATTCGGTTTGACGCTCCTTTGAACCCTCTGCTAGACTGAGCCGGGGAGGCCTGACATGCGGTTGGTCAGATTCGTGAGCGGCAGCAGGGCCGTGGTGGGAGTGGAAGTGGCCGGCCGCGTGGTCGACCTCTTCGCTGCGGCCCGGCGCCTGTCTGGCCCCGGGGCCTTCGCCGAGCCCTGGGAGGATACCACGGACTTCCTGAACCAGGGCGAGCCGGCACTGGACGCCGCGCTGGAGGTTGAGGAGCAGCTTCGTACCGGGCGCGTCGACGGCACGGACCTGCGCCAGGTGCGCCTGCTAGCCCCCGTGGGGCGCCCCCAGAAGATCGTGTGCGTGGGTCAGAACTTCCGAGACCACTGCGAGGAGCAGAACCAGCCGCTGCCCGCCTCGCCCATCCTGTTTGCCAAGTACCCCACTGCCCTCTGCGACCCCGGCGCCCCGATCCTGCTGCCGCCGCTGAGCCGGAAGGTAGACTACGAAGCCGAGTTGTGCGTGGTGATCGGCCGCCAGGGCCGGTTCATTCCAGAGGAGAGGGCCTACGACTACGTCGCGGGCTACACCTGCCTCAACGACGTCAGCGCGCGCGATATCCAGAAGGCGGACGGGCAGTGGGTACGCGCCAAGAGCTTCGATACCTTCGCCCCCCTGGGACCTGCCCTGGTCACGCGGGATGAGATCCAGGACCCGCAGAGCCTGGAGATCGCAACCTACCTGAACGGCGAGCGGATGCAGCACTCCAACACTAGGAACCTCATCTTCACGGTCCCCTACCTGGTGTCGTACATCTCGCAGGTCTGCACCCTGTGCCCTGGCGACCTCATCTCCACCGGCACGCCCGGCGGCGTGGGGGTGTTCCGCGATCCTCCTGTGTTCCTGAAGGAGGGCGACACCGTGAGCATCTCCATTGGCCAGGTGGGCACCCTATCGAACCCGGTGGTGGCGGCATGACGCGATGAGCATCCTCCCCTTCCCAGAGTCCGCGGGAGACGGGCTGCGCAGAACCCCCACCCCTCCTGGCCACCGCAGGCGCGAGCCGCAGCCGCCCATCGCCGGCCCCGTGCGCTCCGCCGGCGTGGGCTCCGAAGCTCTGGAGGTGATCGTCGGCTTGGTCCACCAGGCCAGAAGGTCGGACCACGTTCAGCAGCTCCTCGCACAGTTGGAGTTGGTGCGCCTCGGGTCGCCGGAGGGTGAGAGGGCGCTCCTCCGTATCGTTCGTGCCGTCGGTGAGCGTGGAGACCAGGCCTCGGCCGACTTCCTGCGCGCCCTGAGCCTTACCACCTCCCGCCCGAAGGTCCGCCAGGCAGCCATCGACCGGTTGGAGGGCCTGCGCGCGCTGGGCGTGCTCCCCAAGTCCCACGCCGTCGCCGCCCTGTCTCAGCCCCGCTTCATCAGGGCCTACGCCTCAGACCTGGGACAGATACCGGAGCAGCAGCAGGTGGTCTTCTGCTGGGAGATGGAGCGCGGCCAGGTGCAGGCGCTGGTGGTGCTGGTCGATCACTGCGAGATGCTGGGGGCTCCCAAGGGCCTGTTCCTGACCGCCAACTGCACCAAAGCGCACCTCACTCGGAGCCTGGTCGGGGAATCCAAACGCCTGGGGGTAGTGCTGAAGGAAGTGGGCTTCGAGGAGGCTCGCGAGGTGCTGACCCGGTCCCTGAAGGCCGCGGAGGACCAGCACCTGAAGCTGCCCGATGAGTGGGTGGTCCACAGCGGCCTGATCGAGCGCCGGATCCTGGAGGCGCCCGCGCCACCCCTGGCTCGAACTCCCACCGAGCAGCCGCTCTAGCTCCATCCCTCTCCCGGCGTCCCGCCCCCTGCCACAGGTTGCTCCGCCCCGCGCCACCGTTAGCTTCGGCCCCGGCCACCCGCGCCTCTTCCGCCGCCACTGTCGGCATCACCTCGCTTCCTAGGACACTACAGGTTTCCGCCGCAAGCGTCGATAACGCGGGTAGTGTGCTCAGCCCACCGGCGCCAACCTCCTCCTTGGACCATGGAAGTGAGCTGATGGATGACGCCCCAGCCGTGCGCTTGCGCGCGACAGATCACCTGAGCGGCCGAGGCGCCGGAGCCGTGGACCCAACCCCGGCGCGGGTGAACCGGAAGCTGTGACTACGGCGGACCGAGCCCCTCGGGCGCACGCTTCTGAGGCCGATACTTCAAGCGCACACCTGCATGTCCCCCAAGCCTAGCCGATCCGCCGCCGTGCCGGGCGACCCAGGAGACCCTATGACCGCCGTTGACCAGATAAGCCCCTACCTGAAGGACGCCTGGCTCTGGGCGCGGGTGAACCCGTGGCAGGGCGTGGCGGCGGCCATCGGTATCTACGTGCTGCTTAAGTACGCCCTCTGGCTGTCCGGCCTCTTCCGCCTCCGGGGCTAGTGCGCCCCTGCACGGCGCCACCGCACCTTCGAGGTGCTGACGCCCAGACGGCTGGCCGGTCCAGCACCCAAGACCTCTCGCCCCGATCGACAGCCCTCCCGTCCCCTGACCACCAGCCCCCTCCCCCAGCAGCCGCGCGCTCAATCCCTGCAGACCCGTGGCCGGGAAGCCCTCCAGAGCCGCCCCCAGACTGGGCCAAGCGACCATCTTCACGCCGCTCCGTGATGCCCTCCATCGCGCGCGAGAGCCTTCGGATTCTTGACAGCCACCGACCGATTCCGGTAGTGTGAAGATGGCCCCGCGAGGCACGCCCCTGGGCGCTGCCGAGTCGGCGAAGGCCGCCATCAGAAACGCCGACGTAGCTCAGTTGGTAGAGCGGCGCACTCGTAATGCGTAGGTCTCCGGTTCAAGTCCGGACGTCGGCTTACAAGATGTAGAGCAATCAAGAAGGCCCAGCCACCACATATGGTGGTTGGGCCTCTTGCTTTACTTGCCTGAATTGGATGGTGACAGCAAAACTGACAGCAGACAGCCTAGGCTGAACCTTGCCCCCGACCCAGAAGGTCTGCAAGTTGGCTAACAGCCTGGTCTTGGAGGGTTGGGATCGCGTGCGAGTAGATATCAAGCGTGACACTGATACTGCTATGCCCAAGCAACTCCTGCACGATCTTCGGATGAGTTCCTAGGGACAGCAGCAGACTCGCAGCCGAATGCCGGAGGTCATGGAAACGCACCTTCGGGAGGCCCGCCCTCTCCAGCAGCGGCTTGAAAGACCGATTCAGTAGGTTGTTGGCGTTGATCGGGTTCCCCACGCTATTGGGGAAGACGAGCCCTTGCTCACACCAGGCGTCTCCAGCGAGCAGCCTGGAAGTTGATTGCCGTTCGCGGTGGTGTCGGAGTGTCGACGCCGCCACCTCTGTAAGCGAAACCCGACGCTGGCTTGCCTTGCTCTTGGGTTCGGACCAGACGAAGCCGTGCCCCTGCCTCCAGTAGACCGTTCTGCGCACATGGACGGCCAGGCCATCCAGGTCAACACAGTCCCACCTAAGCCCCAGCAGCTCTCCCTGGCGCATACCGGTGGTCAGAGCCAGCACATAGAGGGCCTCAAGAGGGTCGTCTTGGGCCGCCGCGAGGAGTGTTTTGGCCTCCTCTGCGGTCAGGAAGCGGATCGGTGACTGAGATACCTTCGGGGGCTTTACGAGAGCACAGGGGTTTCGGGAGATGAGGTCAAGCCTGACAGCCTCTCCGAGAGCCTTGTGGAGCACACGATGCATGTGCACAACGGAGCGTGGCGCCAGGCCCTCAGATATCTTTCGATTATAGAAGACTTGGAGGTCCTGGGCGGACAGCTTGCCTAGCTGCTTTCGGCCCAGAGCCGGAACGATGTGCTTCTTCAGTTGTCCGCTATAGCGGTCCCACGTCTTGGGCCGAACCTGCTGTTTGGCAACGTTCTCGATCCAGTGCTCAAGGAAGGCCTTCACCGACTGCTGGCGGCCTGAAGGTAGCATCCCCCTTTGAAGATCGCCAAGCACCGAGATGAGCTTGGTTCTTGCTTCCTTCTCTGTCTTGCAGTAGAACTGCCTGCGCCGCCCATCTTCCACTGTCAGCTCCGCAACCCAGCGGTCGCGGTCATGGCGATAGTGGACTGACCCCTCATTGTGCCCCCGTCTCCTACCCATCGTCCCTCCCTGGTGGCCGCGCTACCCGATGGCCACCGTGCTCACACCACACGGTCCTCCCTGACCGGCACTAGGTCGTGGAGCCCCCTAGCCGCTCTTGCGCAGCCCGGTCCCTTTTCCTCCTGTAGGTCTCACGCTTCGATCTTCTGTCTCTCTCCAGGAGGCATTCGGTCCGGTAGCAGTACAATCGTCGGTCGTGCCGCACCTTGCGCCCGTCATCACTGACACGGAGCGTGAAGGGCTCGTGGCAGACACTGCAGCGGTAGACCCCACTTGACAGGGCCTCCACCAACTTAACCGCGAGGAGCGACAGAAGAGTGAAACTGGCCCTATTGTACATGGGCGCCGGAACTGCCTCCATCAGCTCGAGATGAGGCGTCTTGTCGTTCTCCACTGGAAGATCGTCGCCCCAGACAAAGCGAGGTGCCAAGTTGACCCAGGCTGGGCCGAGCCAGACAGACAGGCATTCAGCCAGCCTGACACGGTGTGCGTTGAGGACCAGCGAGTACCAGTAGTTGGCCATCGTCGACCGGTGATTGGCCCCTTCAGGACTGCGGTACCACACCAGCTCCTCCTGGGGGATTAGCTGACAGCCTGACTGCGTGAACCACCTAATCGTGTCACGGTCCTCCGTTGTGGCTCGGGGAAACCGGAAGAGATCGGTACCATCCAGTCCCGCAAGCCACCATACCCCCAGACCGGCCATCGGATCGCTAGCTGCCGATAGCCGGAGGTGTATGCTCCTAAAGGGCGGCCGGTTAGCCAACATTAGCTTCTGCCAGAACCAATCGCTCTCGCGCCCCGATTCGTTGCCGTCGTGCCCAACGGCAGTTGGAAGAGCCCTCCACTCCGACTCCTCGGGAATCCGGTTGCTGGCCAGCTTCTCATAGAGATCTAGGAAGCTGCGAGCATGCCCCGCATACAAGAACCAGTCACTCACCTGTTCTGAAGGGTAGTCTCCTGAGGATACGAAGGTACACTGCCTCCGATCGCCAGCATCTTGGGGTGCATCTGGACTCCCCCGATCGAAGGTCGGTCCCAGGGGCTGATGGCTCAGTGGCCGGCCGCACGTGCAGAGCCCTAACCGACCCCATCTCCTGGCGAAAGCAAGTGCTCGGTCCGCCGAACGCGAGGCCCCGATAGCTTTGAACTCCTCAAGGCACCGGTCCGCGGACTCGCCATCGGCAATGGGCTCGGGGTCGAAGATTAGGGTTGCTTCGTCCGTCTGTCCTTCAAGCCATACGTTTCCAACACGTCTGCCGATCCAGGAGCGCGAGCCATCAATGGCAAGCCGCGCCCCACCTTCGCCTATGCACTTCCTTCTAGCACTCACACTGCGCCTCACTAGGTATTAAACCGGGGGGTATAACTACTAGACCCATCTTACCACTCTATGCGATGCTTGGGAAACAGTGGCTCCGTTGTGGGGCCACTCCCACCAACGAAAGGAGTCAGATGGTGGAGCGAGCACTACTGCGAGTTGGAGAGGCTGCCGAGATGCTGGGCCTGGGCCGCTCCAAAGTCTACACGATGGCGAGTAGAGGTGAGATTCCTGTCCTTCGACTGGGCAGGGCTGTGAGGATACCCCGTTCACTGCTCTTGGAGTGGATCAGCAGCAACGCCATGCCTGCAAGGGATATCTAGAGCGCTTGGGCCTGCTCACGCAGGTAGAAAGTCACGAAGGTTCACTACACTATGAACGGTAATATGGACGGATGCTCCCTTAGTAATACACAATTGCAAAGTGCATCGCAGATATGCATCGACTACCTAAAGGTGGGGTTTCCAGAAGGTTCTGACCATTCCGAGCTTCTTAGCCTCATAGGCACCAGGAACCTGAGATACCATCAGTACGGAGCCTCTAGGCCAGGAACTATCTTCAGGTTTACCAAGCGGAAGTCATGCGAACCGTACTTACTGCTAAGCGGTCGCGGATGCCGTGAGTTGGAGCGCATCGGAGTCATTAGGAACGAAGGCACCGACGATGCCCCCGGTCACACGTGGCGCGAGTTCCTCGGCCTCCTCTTGGCTAGTAACGCCTCCATGAAGCGGATTGATGTGGCTGTCGATGACCACTGTGGCATCCTCAGTATGCAGGACATCCAGCGCCGCATACGCCAGGGCTACTACGTCTGCCGGGCCAGGAATGGTCTTTCGTACCTTCCACATGGCTGCAACACAGCCGATGGGGAGCAGGTGAGCTACGGGGAGTCCTTTGGAAGCCGCAAGGGGCAGAGATACCTACGTATCTATGACAAGGCAGTCCAGACTGACACGCCTGGCCCATGGATTCGAGTGGAGTTCGAACTGAAGCACAGAGCAGCACAACTGGCTGCCAATCGAATCTGTGAGGAGGGAATGGCTGGAATGGCAGGCGTCCTGAAGTCGTACATTGACTTCAAGGAGCCTGGCGCGAACAAGCAGAAGTCTAGGTGGCGTACCTGGGAGAACTGGGACGTGTTTCTTGGTAGGGTGGCCAAGTCAAGGCTCGACACCGCCCCGCGAGTACGCGACTACATGAAGACAAGGGCATGGACTGAGAAGAACGCTCGCCCCCTGGCCTTAGTGGCTCTGGTCGAGGGCGAGGCTTACGTCTCCCGCCTCATAGCTAGGGGACGCGACCGGCTAACGCCCGAGGATTGGGCGCTAGTACGACAGCAGATGCCGTCCTGCCAGCTCGGAGTTAATGCCTGACGGACGAACGGCAAGGGCCTCCCCAGCCAGCTACCTTTGGACCCAGGGGAGGCCCTTGTGAACCGCCGGCTCGATGCCGCCCCTTCCCCTCCACGAGGCGGCCATCTCGCCCATCGAGCAGCGCTACTGAGCATGCTGCCCGCTTCCGACGATGGGTAGGCATGGTGGCGACGAACCCTGCCCCCCCACAGCCAGTTAGCGTCACGCAGTCCCCAAGACACTAGCGTTGTTAGGGTGCTACGGGCCCCTCGCAGTAAGCAGGCGCACATGCCGGCCTTCAATCAGTTGGTCGGTATATAGCTGGGGAGTGAGCGACGGCCACGCTGTGGTCCACTGGCGGTCCTGGCACTAAGCTTACCTCGTCACCACAGGTGACATATCCCTATCTTGGCCATTGGCCCTTACCCCAAACGACGGGAACCAGCCCACCGCCATCGTGATGCACGTCCGCCTGCGCTTTGGGGGCGGCAACGGGACAGCTACGTGGAGGCCCGCGCTGCAATCACCGGCACAGCCTGTCAGCCGGAGGCACGTAGTCTGGTCCACGTCGGCGGCAGTGAGGTTACAATCCGTTCCATAGCTACCCCCGGGGGGCCGCCTCCGCAAGGCCAGCCCTAAGGTGGGGAGTCCTGCTCCGCCGAGCCGCTAGTGGTCGCTATTTCGCGGAAATGCTTGGCCCGGACCATGGCTCAGGCTTCCTCCCACCTACCGTCACTTGCCGCGGCACCCTAGATCCCACAGGTGCAAACACATAACAGGGCCGCTGCGAGACGCGACCGTCTTGGTACCTGCAGCCGCCGCAGAGCTAGATGCTGGTGATGATGCGCGTCTCACAGTTGCACCCTACCTCCTGGAGACTCGGCGAGGCTAAGGTAAGCTCGTTCCCGGAGCAGAGCGCTGCCTCCGGCCATTGACACGCCTTCCCACATCATGCCGCTTCCCAGGTCTAGAGGACGTTTGGCACAACCACCACCAATCCGCCCTGACCCGTTGTCTGTGCCGACTAGGCCATCCACAGAGCCGCTCCTGAGCCGAATCCACCACCAGCCGTCGGCACGCTTCGTGTCTGGCCCGGTGACACCGTTCCTGCCAGCGGTCCGTCCAGGGGGCGCCAGAAGTCGCCATCAGCCTGCGGCACCTCGCCAGCGGTCCCCTATGCGGCACAGCCGTGGTGCCTGAGGTGAAGTGGGCCCAGGCGCCCCGGCCACCACTGGGGCCAAACACCTGGAGTCCCCTAGTGCGGAGCCGATATCATTGCACTCCAGACTTGCATTCGACAGGTTGCGTGGAGGCCAACACTGGACACCTTCCCTTCGTGCGAGGGAAAGCCGCTAGGCTGCATTCAGGCGAGTTGGGGGGCAAGAAGTGCGGAGCTGGTCAGCGCTTCAGACGATGACCGAACTGCGTCAGGGCAATTCGAGACTCCCAGATAGACACTGGCCGTCCATGGCGGGGACCTCAGGTGACACTAACAAGTCTCATACCGGTCACTCCCACCCCAGCCTGCTGCCTCGTGCGTTTCCGTCACCTGCGAGCGCTGCGCTCGCTGACCGCCTCAGCCAGAGGCTGCTCTTCCTGACCGGCCTAGGCTTGGCGAGCCCTCGATAGCCATCGAGCTTCCACCCGTAGGCTCACACCCGAACCCGAGCGACTTCGCAGCGCGCTGTCACATTCTGCAAAATGCTCCCTGAGACTGTGCCAGCGCTAGGCGTCACAACCCGTTCGGAGGGGCTCCCGGGCTCCAGAGCATGGAGGTGATTCCCCGGAGCCTCTGAGCCTCTGGCTGGCCATACACAGGGAACTAGGAAGCTGTAGACGCTCCTGCCCACCCCCCCCTGATGACCTTCTGGCGGAAGGTGCTTGGAGTCATGAAGATGGTTGCCGCCTGCGCCCCCCTCGAACTGGCGCTCCCCAAGCGAGCCTCCGTTGCCTTCTGGCTGTGTGGTGGGCTACTGCGGTCACGTCGTGGCAAGGAGGCAAGCGCCAGGGCAAGAGGTCATCGCCCGTTCAGTTGACACCTTCAGTCAGTGCCTAGATGACACACGACAAGGAATGGATTCTGCCACGCTTCCGGGTCATCTCTGTACTTCCACGAATGCTGCGAAGGCCGCAGCGGCCACGGATGCCACAGGTGCGATCGCCAAGATGGCGCCCATCCTCGTACTGATGCTAGCTGAGGTGGCCAAGGGCGGAACGCTACGCCTGTAGGGGACGCTCAACGTACCGGTGTTGGTGAGGTCCGACGGGAGGCCCGGATAGGCGGTCTTCGAAACACGGTACTGGTGGGCTATCTGGGGGAGTTGGGGCTAGTGCTGCCCCCCGCGCAGAGCAGCTCAAAGACATGGTGATGGGGAACCCGCCAGTGGCCGCGGGAAGCGCCGAGGGCGATCTGCCACACACAACCTCCCCAGACGCCCAGGTGCCACCTCCTAGACCACACAGCCCCTTCGGCGTGCAGTATCTCTGACAGTCCCTGCCGGGTCCATCCGTATCTGGTGCTGATCAGCAGTACCTTCTGCACTCCTGGTTTTCGAGACTGTGCCGGCCGGGTCGGGCGCCACGCCAATTCGAGAAGGGGCTGGGAGCTAGGTTCCGGTGGGATCCCCAGCAGAAGGGAGAGACAGCCGTCACCATTCTGCGCACTTCCACAAGAGCGTGGCCCCGGTGCCTCAGCCGGTCGCACTCTCGATCTTGCCCCCCCAGGTGGGGACCGCCAACTCGGGCGCAGCCCCCAGGGTACACCACATCGAGTACAGGCAGTTCCCCCAAGGGGTCCCCTCGCCCAGGCCCGCCTGCTCAATACCCGTCACCCCCCAAGTTGGGGGCTCGGCATGCTGTGCCTGTGGGCCTGTCGGTCCCCGTCTTGGGCCTGCTGTGACGGACAGGTGAACAGTGCCCCCCGTCAACCGGGCTATGCAGCGGCGTTGGACCAGCCATTGCGGCCATCAGCGCCTCTGGGCTCAGTGCCTCACTGGTAGTCGCTTTCACTGTTGGCTTTATGCCTCCAAGGCGTTTCAGGTCCAGACGCCTGCGTCGAGGCAGAGCGGCCGGCCCGTGAGCAGACGCTAGACGGGGGCCATGACTACAGGGCAGAGCCGATGCCCCGGAGTCAGGTAGTCTGACGCCCCATGAAGGAACCGGTTGATGGAGAGCCGGCCTTTCCCCTGCTGAGCGCTGATAGCTAGGGGAAGGGAAGTCCGCACGCCTTAGGCGAAGCCATGTTGATGGGCCGGGAAGCTAGTGTACCCCTCACCAGGCCTGACTGGATCACATTTGGGCGCTTATGTGATCCTCAGGGGGATTTGGAGGGTACCTTAACCCCTCTCGTAGGTACGAATCCAAGCGTGGGGATACCATATTGGCGTCCATAACCATACCTAGGATCGCTTGTTTATGTCGGACCCACCATCTATCTGTCTGCGTCACACCACTCCCACCCGGCACAGTCGCATTGCCCTGCCTGAGGTGGACCACTGTCACTAGACACGAGGTGACGAGGGCGTGTGTTATTCGTAAGATGGCCCGCGGGGCATCCCTAGCGGTACTGTGCTTGGCACGGTGTGGCATCCATACCCGTGATTGGGGTGCCCTCCCCTGAGCCCGGAGCACCACGGGTCTTCGCGGGTGCCGGCCTCGGACCTCCACATAAGATGACAACACACTTCGTAGCCCTTGCATGTTCGTCTGTGGGGCCCTACACCGCTCTGAAACCACATATCTCGCACCGCCTTGCTGGTGCCGCGCTCTCGCTGCTCGCGTCCGGCCGGTAACAGGCCAGCGGTCGGAGGGCCGGGGGGCGCCAAGCCCGGTGCTTGCCCAATGAGCCGATGCGTGCGCGCTCTCAGTATAGTGAGCAGTCTACTGTTAGATATCCAGTTCTGGAGGAGCCGAGGCCATCATTGCTCTCCTCACTTCTGAGCGCGGGATCTTGGCCTCTCCTTGGGGACCCGTGTCTGACGTCCATGCCCTTGGTGCTCGTACGAAAACGAGGGTGGGTATGGGTAGGCCCGGCCTCAGGGCTGGGAGGCATGTTGGGGGCCTGGCTGGGGCGATGGGGCTGCGAGAGCCAGGCCCTCTGGGCCCATACACTGCGTGGGTGCCGAGTATGCCAGGGACCCACGCCACGATCCCTTAAGGTCTGCTTGGTGAGACTCAAGACGCAGTAGCAAGGGTGGGTGTGCCTCCCGTGGCGGTCCCCACATGCTCAGGAGGCCAGGATGGCCCGTCCGCGTAACGACGGGCCTGGACGCAGGTACCGTCGCATGAGGGGCTTCGCCCAGGCACTGCGGTGCTGCCACGCCGGCTGGGAACGATGGCAGAGCAGGAAGAGCATGTCATCGCTTGTCTCCTAGATGCTAGTGCTGTGGGGCAACCCCCGGTCTCAGATTCCCGACAGTAGTCGATATGGAGGCCCCTGGCACTGAGCCGCCCCGCCACCGCATTACACAGACATTCTGCTGGTGCGGTACGCCCACAAACGGGCGTGCGGTGGCTCCCTCTGAAGTCGGTCCCGGGGGCCAGGCCCATGGGCGGCCGGGGGCACGTCAGCGACGGTGGCTTGGGGAGCAGGGCTTCGCCCACTATAGAGCATCGCTTGTCGATGCCTGCGCCAGCGTGTGAGTGGCCGTTCGCCAGTGGGACTTCCTCCTGGTGTCGCGAGGTACGGGGGGCGGCTGCAGTACGCCCGGTGAAGCGCCGCGGAGTCCCGCACTGGCCCGTGGGCGAGTATAGGTTGCCCGGTGGCGCTTACTCGGCCAAGCTGACTCGTGGACGCCGTTGGCCCACCGGCCGCCGCGACGAGGCTCCGGAGTGTCTCCGTTGCCGAGCTGGGGGCAAGGGCCAGTGCACCGCGGGTATGGTCGGTGCGAAGGTACCCAGGCAGTTGCAGGGGTATCAACGACCCGCCCTTGGTGGCGCGTATCTGAGTGGGTCGTCCCGCCGACGTGGCCGATGGCCTCAGGCTCACGGCAGCCCCGATCTGGGCCGTGAGGAAATGGTTGGAACTCGCGCGCCATCTCCCTAACGCGGCACCAGGCGCCCGCAGCTCACAGAGGGCAGCCCCCCTGGAGCCTGAAGGCTCTCCAGCCCATCATCCAACAACGGCCTCCGCCACCCCAGGGTGTACCGATTGACCCGACACTGAGTGCTCCCGATCGGGGCCGTTGCCATCATGAGGTCGTCGCCGGATCTGCCGCTTTTTCCAACCCCACGGCATGCCTCGCCGACGCTAGATCATGGCCGGTCACTGGAGATCGAATGGGCAGTGAGCCCTGTGTCCGGTGTCTCCTGAGACGAACCGCCAGATAGGTATGGGCTCAAGGCCCCTAGCCGACTCTGCCCAATTGCCTTGCGTTCTAAGGGTGTCTGACGGTCCACCTGCAGATCATTTCCGGTGGCTCTCTGGTTGTTTCACGGTCCACCTGCAGGTAATGTCCGGTGGCTCCCCGGTTGTTTCACGGTCCACCTGCAGATAATGTCCGGTGGCTCCCCGGTTGTTTCACGGTCCACCTGCGAACTATCTCCGGTGGCTTCAGATGCTCCATGACCCACCTGAAGGTGATGTCCGGCGGTTGTTGTACCTGAGGCGGACATTGCCTCACCGACGCTCTCAGGCGGAACTGGAGGGGGCTCGTGCAGATGGCCTCGGTAGTTGGGTTCGGTCAGGACCACGCGGAGAGGGCCGAAGCCATTGGCTGTGTGATCTCACCTCATGCCGTCGCCTCAGACGTAGTGAGTGAGCAGGAGACCCTTGCCTCTAAGGCTGCCGAAGGCACGGCATATGGACCGATCGGTCTTCACCACCAGGCATCGGGGCCTGCCATGGGTCAGCCCAGACCCTAGTCAGGGCACTCGGGGCGGGGAATGCAGGTGCTTAGCCAGCACCCATGTGTCACTGACCGCCCTAGACTGTACCAGTAGGAGTCGGGTGGATCTGTACCACCCAGAGTCGCCCGATCGGTACCACCTGGAGTCGGGCGATCTGGACCACCCCACCGCCGGCGGAAGTCGTTGCTTTCGACCAGCCTCTTCAGGCTTCCTAGAGCTGAGGAGGCCCGATGGAGCGACTACCCATGCAGCTCATCCAAGACATCGTCTACCGCCTGCGACAGGGGCAATCCGAGCGGGCCATCGCCCGCGACCTGGGACACTCCCGTATGACCGTCCGCCGCTACCATGAGTTGGCCCGAGGGAAGGGCTTCCTGGAGCCTGGGACGCCCTTGCCGCCTCCCGACCTGCTGCTGGCCCACCTGGGGCCGCCCGCTCCCCCTCCGCGCTGCCCCTCCAGCGTAGAGCCCTACCAAGCGCTGATCGAGGAGTGGCTGCGCTTAGGGGTGGAGCAGAGCGCCATGCACCAGCGACTGGTCCAGCACCACGGCTACCCAGGAAGCTACTCCTCGGTACGGCGCTTCGTGCGGCATCTTCGCCCTCCGAGCCCCCAGGCCACCGTGCGCCTGGAGACGTCTCCCGGACGCCAGGCCCAGGTGGACTTCACCGCGGTCGGGAAGCTGAAGGACCCGGGCACCGGCAAGCTACGCCCCGCCTACGCCTTCCTGATGACCCTGAGCTATTCTCGGCATCAGTACGTCGAGTTCGTCTTCGACCAGTCCCTGCCCACCTGGATCGGTTGCCACCGCCGGGCCTTCGAGAGCTTCGAGGGCACGCCTCAAGAGATCGTCCTGGACAACCTGAAGGCCGGGGTGCTCCAGCATGCTCTGGAGGACCCGGTCTTCTCCACTCCTTACCGCCAGATGGCCCAGCACTACGGCTTCCTGCTGCATCCCTGCCGCCCTCGTACCCCCCAGCACAAGGGCAAGGTGGAGAACGGCGTCCGCTACCTGCAGCGGAACTTTCTGGCGGGGGCTTCCTTCGTGGATCTCGCCGACGCCAACCAGCGGGTGCGAGTCTGGGTGCGGGAGGTCGCTGGCGTAAGGGACCACGGCACCACTCACGAAGCGCCCCTGGCCCGCTTCCAGCGGGAGCGGGAGGCCCTGGCACCTCTCCCCCCCGAGCCCTTCCAGCTCGAGGCGGTCCGCGAGGTGCGGGTGCACCGGGACTGCCACGTGGTGCTGGAGGGCAGCTTCTACTCGGTGCCCCACGCCCTGGTGGGCCAGACCCTGGAAGCCCACCTCTACGAGCACACCCTCCAGCTCTACCGAGGCACGGAGCTAGTGATCACCCATCCCCGAGCCCAAAGCCCCGGCGAGCGCTTCACCCGCCTGGAGCACTACCCCAAGGAGAAGGCCCTCTACCTGGAGCGTACGCCCGAAGTCTGCCAGGAGCGCGCTCAGCAAGTCGGCCCCTCTTGTCATCTATTAGTGGTCTACCTCCTGGCTCAGTCTCCCGCCGACCACCTGAGGGCGGTGCAGAGCCTGGTGGGGCTGGAGGCTCGGGTGGGTCGGGAGCGCCTGGAGGCGGCCTGCGCCCGAGCCCTGCACTACGGCGACCCGCATTACCGGCGGGTCAAGGCCATCCTGGCCGCGGGCCTCGACAGCGAACCCCTCGCCGAGGAAGGGAAGGCGGTCCCCGCGACTCCTCGGACCTACGCCCATGCTCGGCAGCCTGAGGAGTTCTTCGGCCCGGAGGCCCCCTCATGCTGACTCATCCCCTGGCCCCCAAGCTCAAGGAGCTGAAGCTCTCGGGGATGCTGAACACCCTCAACGCACGGGTGGAGTTGGCTCAGAGTCAGCAGCTCTCCCCGCTGGAGTTCCTCGCTCTGCTGCTCGAGGACGAGATCGACCGGCGTCATCAGCACGTCTTGGAGCGCCGAGAGCGAGAAGCCGGCTTCGAGCGCCCCAAGCGCCTCAGCCAGTTCGACTTCGCCGCCTTGCCTACCCTGGACCGGGCCTTCGTTCTGCGCCAGGCGAGCTGTGAGTTCATCGCCCGACAGGAGAACTGGCTGCTCTACGGACCGACCGGCGTGGGCAAAGCTCAGCCATCTCAATGCCCCTTTGGCCTACCCGGTTTCCCCGGTAAGCACCGACGTAGTTGGGCGAGGAGTTCCTCGTCAGCCCGGATCAGGTAGAGACCGCCTTTCGGATGTCCTAGAACCCAGCGTTCCTGCAGCGGGTTTCTCGCTAGCCAGCGGTAGACCCAACCCCGCCTGACTCCCAGCCGCACGGCCAGCCCTCGCACCGTCAGGTAGCCCTCCACCTCATCGGCTCCTCGGCTGCGGTGCAGCCTCTGATACCAGCCCCGCTCTAGCCGAAGCTGCTGGATGGTCTGGGCCGGGATTCGCCGGGAGCGCGCTGAGCGCAGCCCTTCCTCGGTGAGACGCGCCGCGATCGCCTCATCCGTCAGTCCCTCTCGCCACAGCGCCTCCACCCGGAGGACCAGCCGGTCGTAGTCGGCCACATCCACCAATCGGGTCACGGAGTGGCGGACCACGGTCTCGGTGTAGTGGCCCGAAACCCACAGGATCCTCAGCTCCACCGTACCCGAATCCCACCGCCGGGCCACCACCCGGTCCACCAGGCTCCGTAGCAACTCCTTCTTCTGGGGGGGGCTCAGCTCACCGCTCTCCCACAGCCCCGGTAGCCGAGTCGAGATCTCGGCGAAAAGCTGCTTCTGCTCTTCGCTGAGTTGGGGCACCTCCAGCGTGCGCCGAAAGCGCTCGTACTCCTGCTGGGTGGCCTGAAGGCGGCGCAGCGTCTCCTCCCAGCGTCGTTCCAGCTCGGCGGCCACCAGACGGTTCTCCGGGTCTACCGCCCGGTACTGTCGCTCTGCCAGTCCGGCTTCGTAGCGCTCCCGCTTCAGCCGCTCCTCCCAGTGGCGGCTGAGCCGTTCGCGCTCCTGCTGCTGGTCCGCCAACAGGGCTTCCAGCGCGCTCAGTTGCGCGGGCTGCAGCACGGCCAGGAAGGCTTCGGCCACCCTCTCGTCCAGGGCAGGCCCCAACAGCGACCCGCAGCGTGGTAGGTCTCGCTCCTTGGCCAAGGCCTCGCAAGCGTAGCGGTAGGTGGCGCCGCGGTAGACCGTGCGCATTCGCCGCCCGCAAGCGCCGCAGAAGACCAAGCCCTGCAGCAGGGCAGCTCCCTCGCGTACCGGTCCTGCCCCTTCCTGAGTCGCGGCCCAGCTCAAGGTGCTGTTGGCTCGGAGCCGTTCCTGGTTGGCCTCGAACTGCTCCCAGGAGAGGTAGGCCGGGTAGATCCCCTGAGCCAGATGCAGCCACTCCTCCTCGGGGCGAGCCAACCGCCCGGTAGCCCGGAAGCCGGGCTGCAACCGACTGGGTTCGAGTTGTCGCCGCCCATAGGCGAAGGCTCCGGCGTAGGCGGGGTTGCGCAGGATGTCCCGGACCGCCCAATCGGCGGCCACCTTCCAGAGCACCTCCCCGCGCTGTGGCCCACAGCGCTGCCGCCGGGGCAGCCGGATCTCGGCCTGGCGAAGGTAGCGCATCACCGCGTGGGCGGTGCCCAGCTCCTCGAACTTCTCGAAGACCAGCTCCAAGGTGTGCCGCACCTGGTCATCGGGATCCTTCACCACCGTGCCATCGAGCCGCCGCTCCAGCCCCGTGGGGAGCTGCTGTCGGTAGGCGTTGCGCTGGACCTGGGTGAGGCGGCCCGCGTCCAAGCGCTGGCGCAGCAGGTGAAGTTCGGCTTCGCTCATGGTGCCCTTCAGCCCCAGCAGGAGTCGGTCATTGTAGGAGCGAGGGTCGTAGAGACCGTCGCTATCGGCGATGAGGGTGCCGAAGACGGCGGCCAGGTCCAGAAGATGGTACCAGTCGCTGTTGTTGCGGGCCAAGCGGGAGACCTCGTAGCCCAGGACCAACCCGACATGGCCCAGGGAGACCTCGGCCACCAGTTCCTTGAAGCCCGAGCGATCGTCGCTGCTCTGAGCGGAGAGGCCCAGGTCGCTATCGATGACGCGTACCTGCTCGGGAGGCCAGCCCAGAGCCTGGGCCTTCTCCGCCAGACGGTACTGGTTGATCTGGCTCTCCCGGTTGTTCTCCACCTGCTTGAGGCAGGATTGGCGGACATAGACGCAAGCCAAGCCCTGACGATGGCGAGGGGTCACCTTCTGAGCGCCGGGCAGCGGCACGAGGGACGGGTCAGAGGCGCTCATCGGTCTCCTCCGGGGATTGGGGGGTCAGCAGGGCTCGGCACACTCGGGTGAGAGCCTGCAGCACCCGCTGGCGCTGAAAGGGCTGGAGAGTGGCCCACACTTGGTGGGGCGGCAGGCAGACCGGAGGGCTCTCCGGCTGCTCCCCCAGCCTGGGGTCCCCAGAGTGGAGCCCCAGAGGCGGGGGCGGGATCGAGCGGGTCATGGGCATCCCCCTCGGCTGGCCCGGATGTGACACGAGCGTACGTAGCCAGCAACTGATGGATGCTACCGAGACTGAGGGGGAGTGGGAAGAGGGGGAGCGGGTCGGCGGCCAGGTTGGTGGAGGAGACGGAGACGAGGCGACGGACGCCTTCGCGAAGGAGCACCCAGAAGCAGGGACCCAGGAGGGAGGAATGGGCCCGGCCTACCAGGGGAAGAGTCAGGCCCCAGAGGGGATGGCGTGGATCGAGCACCGTCACTGTGCTCGGAAGGGGAACCTCCTCACCTAGAGGTGCAGTGTGAGGGTTGCAGTAAGAGCCACCTGGCCATCGCCGTGGGCTACGAGGCGCTCTCCCGGGGTTACCGAGTCCTGGCGGCTTCGACCCACCGACTCCTGGCGGGCCTCTATGCCGCCCGTGCCGACGGCACCTACCCCCGTCGGCTGCAGAAGCTGAGCTGCGTGGACCTGCTGATCCTGGACGACTTCGGCCTGCGGCCCGTCAGCGCCCCGGGAGCCGAGGACCTCTACGAGATCCTCCAGCGCCGCTACGAGCGGGGCAGCATTCTGCTCACCAGCAACCGGGCGCCCTCGGAGTGGGCGGAGGTCTTCGGCGACGGGCTGCTGGCCTCCGCCGCGCTGGACCGCCTAACCCACCACGCCCAGCTCACGGCCCTCACCGGCGAGAGCTACCGCCAACGCCAACGACGTTCCCTGTTCCCCCAGGAAGGAGGCTCTCCCTCAGCTCTGACTGAGTCTTAGCCCACTACCAGGCAACGACCTCCCCCAGCCCAAGTGGTACAGATCCACCCGACTCTGGGTGGTACAGATCGGGGCGGCTATTGACACCCATGGGGCCGATGCCCAAGCGTCCGCTATACTCGTTGGAGGCCACAGGCACCCGCGCGTGGCCCATCTCTGGGGATTCATTATCGTCCCCCTCTGGCGTGAGGGTGGGCGTCGGCCCCCTGGGAGCTTGGCCGAGTCAGCCACTCACCCTTGCTGGGGCAGCTAACCGCGAAGATGGCTGAGCATGAGGAAGGGTTCGGCCCTGGCGATGCTGCTGGCACCAGCGGCATCGACCTACCCCATCCCTGGCGCCAGCCCTAAGATCTGTTCCCTGGTTGTCTAGGCCTTTGGGCGTTGCCAGACCCCTCATGCCCGTTATTCCTAGGAATGGCCCCCTTGTTAAGCCCTGCCAATCTCGTCCTGACGCCGCTCCGAGCAAAGCTGGCCGTCCGGTAGCCTTCCCGGAGCCCGACTGTCCGGTACCCACTGGCACCAAGGCACAGCAGCCTCGGGTCAACGCCCAGGCCATACCGGGCAGGTAGCGTTCTTTGGGGTTGAATCATGGCAAGGGGATGAGTGCGACGATGCCTACCCCTGAGAAGGAAGCAGTGTGGATGGCGAGTAGGCCTTCAATTCCTCCCTGAACTAGCGACGGGAAGCGCAACCTTGAGTTCGTTGTAGGCGAGCCCCAGGCAGGAAGAACGCCCCCTCGCTCGAAGCCCATGGGTGACCTGAGGGACTGCGCAGCACTGATCCTTAGTGACGCACAGCATCCCTGGAGGATCATCTACCATATCGATGGTGATAGCGATGTAGTTGTCATTCCAGACATTCACGCTACGAGGTCGCGGGAGACGCCTGCGACGATACTGAACTACTGCCGCGAGCGACTTGCCTTCTACATCCACGCAAAACGCCACTCCATGGGGGAGAGCACCGGCCAACGCCGCGCCCGTTGGATGTAGGAAGCAGCCACGGAGAGAGGATGGTGATCCATGCCGCTCACCAATGAAGAGCGGTCGAACCTGATCTCCCACGGGTGGACCATTGGGAGATACGCAGACCTTCTGGGCTTGTCCGCAGAAGACCACGCTCTGGTAGAGACTCGCTTACGAGTAGCGAGGCTCATTCGGGCGAAACGGCAGGAGAGGCAGCTCACACAGACTTGGCTAGCCGCTGCCGCAGGCACAGACCATTCCCGCGTTGCGAAGATGCAGAAAGCCCATTCCTCCACGTCCCTGGACGCCATGATTCTGATGGCCTACTCCATCGGAGCAACCGTAGAGCAGGTGGGACTAGCCATCGCCGGAATCGAGTTGGACAGGACCTGTGAGGCCAAGGTGGTCGCAGAGTGACATCATGGGCCAGCGGACGGATCACCCAGCCGGCCCGGGAACACTGCTTGGGACGGACCAGTCCTTGGCCCCAAGCTGGTGAGGGCTTCTGGCAGGCATGCCTCTCGGTAGGCGATCGCGGTGGCAGTGTATAGGCTTGGGGCGACCCTCAGCAAGGCGGCCCCGGTGATCGCCGGAGAGGCTCGGAGGTCATCCCCTCCCATGGACTAGCCTCCGCAACCTAGACCGCCCAGCAAGCATGGCACCAATGATGACCTGGGTCCCCCTGTCGTTCCTGACTCCACTCCTCCTGGCTCCCGATTCAGTCCCCGGCATCCTTGCAGAGGCATCCACCAAGCCGTTGCCTCAGGTAGAGGACACTTACAGAGAGCGTTCGAAGGAATACTAGATCTGCGTTGAGCGCCAGCTCAACGGACCACGCAAGCAAAGGACAGTCTCGTGCCTCCCACCGATGAGGATAGTGCGAAGATCGCGGAGGAGGATGCCAGGCTGGTCGCTGGTGGATGGTCCACTGGCATCTATGCCGACTTCCTCCAGCTCACCCCCGAGCTGGAGGCGTGCGTTGAGCTGCGTCTCAGACTCGCCAAGCTCTTCCGCACCTTCCGCAAGGGCCAGAACCTAACCCAGGCGAACCTTGGGGGGAAGCTGGGGATCAACCAGTCCCGGGCCTCCCGGTTGGAACGGGGCATCAGCGGAGTCACCTCGATCGACGCCATCGTGGAAGCGGTGGTTGGCCTTGGGGCCACCATTGAGGACATCGGCCGCGCCGTAGCTGGAGAGGATCCGGAGACGATCTCCGGCCAGCGATTGGGCGATGCGACCGCATCCTGAGACGCGACCTACTGGGGCATCCAGGTTCTCCGGGTGCCCTTCGCGGTTCTGGTCCCGTACTTCCAGAGCCAGCTCGCGACAACCCTAGTCCCCGCCAGAACGCCCTCGCGCGGATCGGGACGCCACTCAACGTCAGGTCCAGTCTGGTGCTGGGGTGCAGAGTCATCTCGCACTCGCGGAGCTTCTGTTGGCCCTCCTAGCACTGCGAGACCCGCCGGAACAGGTCCTTCGTGGTCCCATCCGCCGCCCTACTCGCCCCTGAGTCACGCGTGGCTCCACCGGATAGGGCAGTCGCCGGCGCCCGGTCTTAGTAGGCGTCCCGTGCGGCCATCGTGGGACCTTCTGGTCCACGGACACGGTCTGGGGTGTCAGACGGCGTGGTAAAGTGAGCCACTCTGGGCCGAGAGCTTCATTGGCGCAGCCATCGCTAAGGGCGTCGAGGGAGGCCCTCCCATGCTCAGACCAGAGGAATGCCGGACATCAAGGGGCTACTCCGCCAGCGACTTTCGTAACGCGAGATTGCCCGAAGGACCGGCTACCCTCGCGTCACGGTCGCCAGAGCGCTACGGGAGACGGTGCCTCGGCCCCTCCGAAGCCTCGGCGCACGAGCTGTCCAGATCCCTCAAGCCCTACCTGAAAAAGGGCCTCGAAGCCTGGGAGCTGTCCGACGCCCGGCTCCTGGTCAGACCTCGATCTCAGGGCTGCGCAGGCTCCGTGGACTTGGCCCAGCGGCCCATGGAGGCCATGCGGTAGCAGCAGGACCTGAGGAAAGCCACCGTGCGCTTCGAGACCGCGCCAGGCCACCAGGCCCAGGTGGACTGGGCCTACATAGGGGCCGATGAAGAGGGCAAGCTCTACGCCTTCGTGCTAGTCCTCTCCTTCTCCCGGCTGCTCTACCTGGAGTTCACCCGCTCCATGGATCTGCCTACCCTCATCACCTGCCATCAGCGGGCCTTCAGCTTCCTGGGCGGGGTGCCCAGCACCCTCCTCTATCACAACACGGCCCAGGTGAAGCGACCCCAGGGCGGTTTGCACCCCCTCTTCGCTGACTTCTCCGCCCACTACGGCTTCGCCGTGCGTACCCACCGCCCTTACCGGCCCCGCACCAAGGGCAAGGTGGAGCGGAGGGTGGATTGCCTCAAAGACAACTTCCTGCGAGGCCGCTCCTTCGCGGGCCTTCAGGACCTGAGCCAGCAGGGCCGTCTCTGGCTAGAGCAAGCCAACCGCCGCGTTCACGCCACCACCGGGGAGCGGCCCCTGGATCTGCTGCCTCGGGAGGGCCTGTCCCCCCTCTCGGAGATCCCGCCCTACTTGCTCTGTCTGCGCCACTCCCGCCGGGCGGACGCCGAGGGCTTCGTCCACCTGGCCAGTGTGCGCTACTCGGTGCCGCCCCAGTACGTGGGCCAGCCCGTGGTCGTCGTGCAGCAGGAGCAGCGGGTCCAGGTCAAGCTGGGGGACCTGGTCCTCGCCGAGCACCCTCGCGGCGCTCCCGGTGCCTCGGTGGCCACCGCCGAGCACGTCACCGCTCTGTGGCAGCAGACCCTCTAGAAGAGCCCACCGCCTCAGCCCGCGCTGCAGTGGACGGCGGCGGAGGCCGTGACCGTGCCACCCCTGAGCCACTACGAGGAGTTGGTCTCGTGACCCCTCTCCTCGAAGAGCAGGCCCAGGCCGCCCTGGAGAAGCTGGGACTCAAGGGGGTGCAGGAACGTCTCGATGGCGCTTGCCAGCGGGCGGCGGCGGAGTCTTGGAGCTACAGCGCCTTCCTGGGCTACCTGCTGGACGCTGAGGTCCAGGAACGCCATCGACGAAGCGTAGAGTTCAACCTCAAGTTCGCTCGCTTCCCCCTGCTCAAGCGGCTGGCCGACTTCGATTTCGAGGCCCTACCCTCGCTGGATCGTCGCCTCATCGAGGAACTCTCCACCTTGCGCTTCCTCTATGAGGGCCGCAACCTGGTCTTCCTCGGTGCGCCCGGCGTCGGGAAGACCCACCTGGCGCTGGGGTTGGGCCTCCTGGCCTGTGAGCGCGGCCACCGGGCCTACTTCACCTCGGCCATCGAGCTGGCCCGCAAGCTCTCCCTGGCGTTTTCAGAGAACCGGCTGCACCGGGAGATGAGGAAGCTTCTGCAGCCCAAGGTGCTGATCCTCGATGAGGTAGGCTACCTGACCCTGGACAACACCCAGGCGTCGCTGCTCTTCCAGGCGCTGTGCCATCGGTATGAGCGGAGCCAGTCGGTCATCCTGACCTCCAACAAAGCCTTTGGGGAGTGGGGTGAGATCTCCGCGGGGGACGCGGTCATGGCTGCCGCCGCGCTGGACCGGTTGCTGCACCGCTGCACGGTGGTTCACATCCGCGGGGAGAGCTACCGGCTGAGGGAGCGCAAACGCGCGGGTGTACCCCTAGACGTTCCCTCGACCGGCCCGGCGGACTCGCCGTCCGCGTCCGTCTGAAAGGAGCCTCTCGCCCACCACTTCAGGCTCACCTACCGGCCAGGGGTGGCTCAATTCTTGACGCCGTGTAGTGGCTCAGATCCTCGCGCCGTTTGACAGGCCTAGGCCAACTGGCCATGGAAGCTCCCCTCCAGTAGTCCTAGGGGCCAGACGTTGCCTTCATTCGAGGAATGACTTGCTTCATGCGCCAACCCAGCATCCACCGCCCTCCTGAGCCCCATTTTCAGGATGGAGATCCATCTGAGGACCGAGGAACCCCGCGACCGGATTCTGTTGCCTGTAGCAACCGGACCTACACGGCCATGTCTCTAGTGCTGCAACGACGAGACCGCAGCGGCTGATGACTACGACAACTGCGAAAAGTCAGGTGGCGGCCCTTGGGCTGGTAGCCCACGCTCATAGCAGGCAATAGGCCGATAGTGACATACAACCGCCCATTGCGATTCCCCGTTGCGGTACTAGGCCGGTGTCCTGGTGGGAGCCAACCGGAGTTCGGCGCCGACACGTACCAGCAGATTAGGGATCAGATTCTTCCCGGCCTGAAGGCTGAACTGGGACTGCTCGACAAGCTCCGGGCCCATACCTGGCCTCTCAAGAGGGATCGCCGGGCCAATGTATCTACGGGGCCACGCTCACCGTTGGGAAGCACGGAAGCGGAGGGCGGCTCGATGCGCGTGGTATTCCTCGGCCCGGGCGGCAGCCACTCCCCACCAGATGACGTCAAGGGGCGCGGGGTCCGAGGCGTTCCTGCCTGGCAACGGTGGCTGGCAGCGCTCACATCGTCGAAAGGCAGAGGCCCGCTCCGCGACCCCGCGTCAGTAGATACCCAGCGGCCGAGGACTAGCCCATACTCGTGGCGAATCCAGGCATGGTTGCCTTGCTCCGGACCCCTATGCAGGTTAGGTAGGCTTTCTCCGTGCGTACTATGCCAATTGCGAGGCCGATGAGTTACGTTGATGTGCTTAAGACACGCGATCATCCCTCGCGCCCAGTTGCACGTCCGACAGACAACCCGTCCGGCAACTCGGGCGCTGGCACCCAGGCCATGGCGCGGGGGCAGCACACAGCGGTAACCGTTGTCGTTCTCGTCGCTCACGGATCGGCTGCCCTGCACCTTACGCTTGCATCGATAGCAGAGCAGTCGCTCATCTGTGGGGAGCGACCGCTCGTTGAGGTGCTCGTGGTTGATGTGTCGGTCAGCCAGGTCTGCCGCACCGACAGAACCTGGGCGCACTACTCGAGCCTTCTCGGCGGGGTGAGGCATCTGGCGCTCCCATCTACCCCTCCCCAGGCTGCCAAGAACCTAGCAGTTGCTCATGCTCACGGGCAGGTTATCTTTCTGCTGTCTGCGGGTGTGATCCTCGACAGGGATGCACTACGCAGTCACCTGCTCTGTCACGAAGAGGCCACCAGCCTTGTCGTGGTAGGGCATTGCGGGGCAGACGACCCCGCCCTTCCGCGACTCCTAGGGTCGGAAGTGTATCTTGCGCACGCTCCGGAAGTGGATCCGGCCACGACGGCCATCCCTGCATACGAAGACCTGTTCAGCGCGGCGGTGGTGAGCGCGGGGCGTACAGCGAGCGTGCTCTGCGGCGGCTTCAGCGATCGATTCAAGAACCATGGTCCCGCCACACGATTCTGGACGGCCGGGTTGTTCTGTGCTGGCTTCCAAGTCGCCCATCGGGTATCGGTCGTCAGGCAAGCAACCAGGCAGGTGAGTGGCGCAGTTACGTCGGCCACCGGATCAGGCGTTATTGACGGAGCCGCCGACGAGGCGGCGTACCGTGGTGCTTTGCTGGAAGCGGCACCGTTGCCACTTCCCGCCCCCTACTGTTTGGCTGAGGTGATGGAGGGGACGAACCGAATCAGGCTGCGTGCACCGGAGATGGTGCTCCTTGTAGGTCTACCAGCGTCCGGCAAGTCAACATGGTCGTCCTTGCAGCAGCGGCCCGTAGTCAGCTCGGACCGACTCCGAGGCCTCCTCGCAGTTAGCCCCACAGACCCAGGAGCCAATGCCGTGCTCTTCAGGGCACTGAGAGCCATGGCGCGTCGGCATCTGGTCGGAGGTCACTCCGTGGTCGTAGATGCCACTAACCTAGAGCGTCGGTACAGGCACTTGTGGGTCAATCTAGCCAAGAGATCGAACGCCCGTATTGTTTGCCTTTGGTTCGATGAGCCGCTGGGTGTTGTGCTTCGACGCAATCGACTCCGGTCTCGCGTTCTGTCTGATTCGCGCATCCACCATGCTGCTGCGCTCTTCGAGCGGCCTAGACCCGATGAAGGTTTCGACGTTATCCTTCGCGTTCGCTCAGATCCGTTCAGTGGACGCTACCTGCTCCCGTGAGGATTGCTCTTCATGACAGTTGGCATGCGATACCCAGGCGATCCAATTCGTTATAGTGATACCCCCGACATCCCGGCAAACACCAGCCTCCGTCGCTGCCCGACCCTTACGGCGTCCTGGAGATACAGCGCTGAGAGACTGAATGCTCTGGCCGATAGGCTCGCCGATCGCTTTACCGATGCGTGGTTCTCTGTGGCCCTGGCGGGATCCTATGGTCGGCTCGATGCAGGCCCACGGAGCGATGCTGATTTCCTGATTCTGATCAAGCATGCTCCGAGCACCACTGCTATCTCCCCTGTCATCGAACATGTCCGCAGTATCATTCAAGACCTCGATATTCCGTTACCCAACCCGACCGGCCTGTTCTCTTCCGCAATTAGCATCGAGACTGTAACGGATGGTATCGGCGGTAAAGATGATGGACTTCATGATCTGGCGCGTCGTATGGTGCTTCTGTTGGAGGCGAAGTGCGTATACAACGAGAAGCTATTCCGCGATGCGACGCAGTGTGTTCTCGACGCCTATATGCGCTACAGCCACAAGGAGCCTGACAAACAGCCATTGATGCTTCTGAATGAGATCATCCGGTTCTTCAGGTCAGTCTGCGTCAACTACGAAGTGAACTTCCTAAATGAACACGAGAAGTGGGCGATTAGGAATGCCAAGCTGCGCCACAGCCGGGTATTAATGTACTTCGGGTTGCTGTCTGTTGTGCTTAACTCGTCAACGAAGACCGACAAGGAGCCCTATATCCGCGGTCAGCTGGGTCACACTCCGCTGGAGAGAATCTGTCACGTCTACTCGGACTGCGGCGAAAGCGACGTCACTAACCTGCTCGGCCCGTATAACGTATTCATATCTAGTATCAATGATCCGGACTTTAGGGGGTCGCTGGAGAAGGCGGAATACCACAACCGGTACACCTATCCGGAATACGTGCTGATGAAGACCACGTCGGAGGCACTAGCGGCCGAGCTAACTCGCTTCGTACTCGATCGTCGCGGCCATTGGCCCAACAAGATTCTGGGGTACTTGTTGTTCTAGTTGGTTCACTGCGCCCCCTTGCTCCTGGGGCGCGGCGAGCCGTTCGGTTAGGCTGGTCGACGTATCGCTCGTACTGACTCCGAGGCACCCAAGAGTGCATGCGTGTCTCTGGTGAGGGCGTGACCGGAGGGTGGATGGGTGCAGCAGTCTGTCTGCCTCACAGGGACCACGTCACATCGCTTGGCTAACTGCCTACGGGCTATCGGCATCATCACAAATAGCAATCCATTGGGACGGCGACAGCGGGCGGCGCGATGGCACATACTGAGGATAGGGGGAGTTGCATCCGGTCGTGGCCCTACGCTCGGCTGTCCGGGTCCCCAAGGCCCACACGCGCTACCCATCTCGCCAAGAGCGCAGCGATTCCAGTGGGGCCCGCAGGGCGCGGAACGGAGCATCCGGCGTTGTCCCGGACACGGTGCGGTAGGTCTTGGCTGGCTACGAGGCCCGATCCTGCTTGACGCCGCGTCGGCCGCCGTCGTTGCTGCCCTTCAGTTGCTGGCTAAGGGCAAACAGCCCTGGCGGCGAGGCCGAGGGGGCCTTGGGGTAACTCGCCATGCGGCGGCGGGATGCCCAGTTCCTCCCACCTACGGGGAGGGGTCAGTAGGCGGAGAGGGTGGTGGCATCTCTGGTGACGGTCCAGCGCCCCACCGACGGGTCACTGCGCCAGGCCCGCCGTCTCCACGTGCCGGACCACCCGTCTCTGGGTACAGCGTAAGTCGGCTGCCGGGCCGACTGAAAGGGAAGGCCCACCGCGTCCCCGCCACTCACCGCATTGGGGTCTCAACGGACTGGCGGTGCTGCGTGATCGGAGGAGACCATGAGAAGTGAAGCGCACGTCAGCCCAGTCGAAGAAGGGCCTAGTACTACAACGACGAGTCATGCCGATGCCTCCTGGGCATCTCGGAGGCGCCGACGCTTAGCATGGGAGCGCTTTGCCGCTTCATTGCGCTCCTGGGTTCCCTGCAACCACTCCAGCAGTTGCTCTGGGGTCCAACGCTTGCGCGGTAAGATCTCGGAGACGATCCGGTAGGCCTGGGGCCGGGTGATGGGGGCCTCGTTTTCCCCCCCAGTCCTGCTGCAAGCACAACAGGAAGGCGCTAGCCAAGAGACTCATGGTGATGTGGTGATGCCAGCCCGACCAGCTCCTCACCTCGTACTCATCCAGGCCCACCAGCCCTTTGTTGCAGCGGAACTCCGTCTCGATGGGCCAGCGGGAAGCCGCCACCTTCGCCAGCACTTGCCAGGCCGTCTCCTCCGGCGCGTTGGAAACATAGTAGCGAGCTTCGCTGCCGTCCAGGTTCCGCCGGTAGACCAGCCAAGCCCCCGAGCCGGGACCCTTCGCTTCACTCAAGCGGCCCCGCTCCACGGCAAAGAGATAGGTCCGGGGACCTTGGGCGCCTTCCGCCAAAGTCAGGCGCTGCCAGGCTTGGTCGGGCAGGGCTTGAGCCCGTTCCTCCAGGCTCTTCCGTTGGCCTGCCGTCGGCTGGGCGACCGGCGGTCGGCCGTAGCCCCGGTAGGGAGGCTGCTCCCAGGTCACCGCCTCCGGCCAGGCTGGAGCGCTGGGCGGCAGGTCCAGCACGTACCCCAGGCCCAGGGCCTCCACCCCCTGCCGGAAGCTGGGGGACTGACCGTAGAGGTCGTCCCCCGCTACCCAGCAGGACTGCAGCAGACCTTCCGCCAGCGCCTGCGTCAGCAGTTGCAGCGCCAAGGCCGTCTTGCTGTGGTACTCCTGAGCCGCCTGGGGCACACCCGCCCCCTGGACAACGCTCCGGCTCGTCCAGCCAGGCCTGAGGCAGGTAGAGCCGCCGGTCCAACAGCAGGCGTCCCTTGGGACTCACGTAGGCCAGGAAGACCCCCGCTTGGCAGTTGGCCTTCTTGCCCAGGGCCCCGCAGTACTGCCGCGCCACCCCCACGCTCTTGTTCCCCTGCTTGGGGAAGCTGGTCTCGTCCACCACCCAGACTCCCTCAGAGTCCTGCAGCCGGGGGGCCATCACTTCCCGCAGCCGGTGCAACACACTCTCCTCGTCCCAGGAGGCCTCGGTCAGGAAGCGCTGCAGCACCCGGGGGGAGGCGGGCACCACCTCGGCAAGGTTCTCGGCGTTGCAGCGCTCCTGGCTCTGCACCAGCAGGGCCTGCAGGTACTGCTGACTGCGTTCGCGCCACTGCTTGCGGCCAAAGGCCGCGGCCACCTGGGCGTGGAAGGCGGCGAAACTCTCCCGCACCTGCTCGAAGTTCTGAAGGTTCAACCGTCAACTCCCTGGCGTCCACGCCGGCTCGCCAGGGCTACTCTAGCCGATCCAAGCTCGTCGTTGTAGTACTAGAGACGTGGCCGAAAAGGCCCGGTTGCTACAGGCAACAGTAGCCGATCAGAGGGTTCCTTGTTTGGCTGGTGGAATTCCTTCCTGAGGATGGACCCCAGGAGGTCAGTGGATGCTGGGTCGGCGCAAGAAGCAAGTCAGTCTCTTTAATGTCGGAAACGTGTGGCCTTTGGAGTTGCCGGAGGGGAGCTTCCACGGACAGCTCGCCCAGGCCGCGCCCCGGCTCTTCCGGGAAGAGGCCTTCCTGGCCTGCTACTCCGAGCGCGTGGGTCGTCCCAGCGTACCTCCCTCTCAACTGGCCCTAATGCTTCTGCTGCAACAACAGGCGGGCTGCTCCGACGAGGAGGCGGTAGAGCGCAGCGGCTTCGACCTACGCTGGGCCGCTGTCTTGAACCGACACGCGGGAGCCCCCTTGTGTGCCAAGAGCACTCTGCAGCTCTTCCGCTCTCATCTGATCCTTCATGAGGGGGTGCGGCAGCTCTTCGAGGGGAGCCTCCAGGAAGCAAGGCGGGCCGGCCTGCTGAAGGGCGGGAAGCTCAAGGTCGCCGTCGATACCAAGCCGATGCTGGGGAAGGGCGCGGTGGAGGACACCTACAACCTCTTGGCCGCGGGCATCCAGCAGGTGACCCGGGCGCTGGCCAAGGCCAGCGGGGAGAAGCTGGAGGCCTGGGTCGCCCGGCAGGGATTGGGGCGCTACTTCGGGCCCAGCCTGAAGGGCAGCGCGGAGCTGGACTGGTCGGATCCCCAGGCTCGGGAAGCCTTCCTGACCGAGATCGTGGCAGACGCCCGACGGCTGTTGCACTGGGCCAGCTTCGTGGGAGAGAACCAGCGGGAGCGGGTGAAGGAGGCCTGCGAGCTGCTGAGTCAGCTTCTGCTCCAGGACGTGGAGTGGCAGGAACCTCCCGAGGGAGGGCCGAGGGCTCAGTTGAAGCAGGGCACCGCCCCCGACCGAATCCCCTCGGTGAGCGATCCCGAACAGCGCCACGGCCACAAGAGCGCCCACAAGCGCTTCACGGGACACAAGGTGGCGGTCGTCGTGGACCGGGAGAGCCAGCTCATTCTGGACTGCGCGCTGTTGCCGGGCAACGCGGGAGACGCTCAAGGGGTGCTGGAGGCGATCGAGCGGGTCGAGGAGACTACCGGGCAAGCGGTGGAGCAAGTGGTGGGAGACGGAGCCTACGGCGGCGGAGCCACCCGGCAGGCCTTCAGGGGCGGGTCGAGAGCTGGTCGTTCGAGCGCCTCGGGAGAGCCGACCGGGAGGTCGCTTCCCCAAGAGTGCCTTCAGAGTAGACCTGGAGGACGAGTCGGTGACCCGTCCGGCGGGCCAGACCACGCGGACCTTCGTCAAGGAAGGAGAGGGAGGGCGCCTCTACCAGTTTGGAGTCGCTTGTGGAGGCTGCCCTCTGAGGAATCAATGCACGGCCTCGGCGGTGGGCCGCCAGGTGCGGGTGCATCCTCAGGAGGCGCTGCTCCAAGCCGCCCGAGCCTACCAGCAGACGCCGGAGGGACAAGCGGTGCTGAGCGACCGAGTGGTGGTGGAGCACGGACTGGCCCGGCTGGGGGCTCTGGGGGTGGGGCAAGCTCGGTACCGAGGGAGAGCCAAGAGCCTGTGCCAAGCCCTCCTGGCGGCCACGCTGGCGAACCTACGCTGGACCTGGAACTGGGTGGCCCGGCAGGGGAGGCCGGGACCGACCTCCTCGGACTCCCCCTCTCGGTCTTCGCCCACCGGTGGGCCCTGGGTGCTGGCACTGCCAGCTACACCACCCAGGCGTGCTTGGCCGCAAGGGGCTCGCAGCCTGGCCGCATAGCACTCTTAGGGAAGGCCCTTCTCGGCCCTTCCTCTAGGGTAACACACAAGCAGCCCAACGTCACCTTAGTACAGGCCCAGAGGCACCCACTGACACCTCATAGGCAGGTCGCTGGCAGGCTGGGAGCACCGGTATTCCTCGAAATACCCCCTAGTAGCTCACCAGGCCATGGGATGTGATGTGATCCTGCTGAGGATGCTCGTAGGTTGGTAAGTCGGGGGAGACATTGAACGGCGGGTATTTCGCGGAAATGAGGCCCTCCCCTGGAGAAGCCGCCTCGACTCCGCGGACTTGTGGTCTGGAGGTATGTTGGGGAGAGACGGAAGTGAGTGGAAGTGAGGTGGGCTAGGCTAGACGACCAGGTGAGCCCGAGGTAGGTATGCGCAAGGGTATCACGGCATGAGGTCAGAGGAGGAGCGCCTACTAGAGCTGAACACTGGGAGTACCGGAAGTCCCATGCTTGAAAGGAGACAACGGTGCCAAACCCATTGGAGATGACGAAAGAGGAGATTCTGGATGAGGTTGAGCGGGCCAGCGGAGCCCAAGGCAGTCTAGACTTCTGGGTACGCATCTATGACATGCGGGTGAACTCAGAGGCAGAGAGGTTGATGGCGACTGCTACCAGCCACATGAGGTATCTGACCGCCGTGTTGGCGGTGATCGGAGCGATAGGGGTGGCTATCCAGGCCTACACGGTTTTGACGCACTAGGGAGGCAGGCTCATGCGGCTCACGCTCTTGGATCTCCTATGCCTGCTAGCAGTCCCGTGTCAGGCGCTGCCCAAGAAGGACGACGTGGACGGCGACTCCCGGGTGACCATCAAAGATGCTGTGCTCGCTTTGCGCTGGACGCTCGCAGGCGTGCCTAGCAACACAGACAACCGCGCTTCGACATGGACGGTAACGGCTCCCCATCCGTTGCCGATGTGATCGTCATCCTGAAGACAGTGGTCGGTCTGCTCCCGGTCGTGGAGTGGGAGCAAGACCCCCCGACTCCTCCGGACGCTGTAGCAGCCCAGATCCGCGCTCGCTATCAGCTCCTGCAAGAAGCCTGCGAGCGCAAGGACATCGTGTCCCTGATGAGCTTGGTCTCCCTGCACTATCCACAGCACGGGATGTACTACGATGACTTCAAGCAGGCCTTCGTCTCGCTCTTCACCGACCTTGACACCATCACCGCGACCTTCACGGTGACTCGTGTGACCCAGGATGCGGCCAATCCCAAAGCAGCTCAGGTCGACTTCGACGGGCTGATCGTCGGGAGAAACCTACAGACGGGGCAGATAGAGCGTAACGACGTGGGTGGAACGATGGACTGGTATCTGGAGGGTGGCTTTTGGGTGATGTACGGGGATCAGCGAAGGTAACGTACCCAACCGCTGAATCGGGAGGGATCCGCAGTAGAAGGTGAGTCTATTGGCGAGCTATGGCTCTACTGCTTGGCCCAGATCTAGGTCCAGACCAGCTCCTGCCCCCGTAGATCCATCGCCAGCAGTGCACGCCGGCTCAGAGTCGACCGGCCCTGCATTGAGGGCCTCTCCCACACCCTCTCCTCGACCCTAGGTCCATCGAACTGATGGCTCTGCGTGCCCCATTGAGCGGCGGTCAGCACGAGGATCAGCGTGGTTGCTTCCTGGCAATACATGTGTAGACAGGCACCATCGGGTTGTCTATAGTGTTGGAGAGGAAACCCCCATGAATACGAAGCGGGCACCCAAACGCTCTCAGCGCAAGAAGCCACCAATGCCAGTCAGAAGTGAGGGCTCTCCTGGGCCTACTGCGTCTGGACTCACCGGATTCCTCACCGCGGGTCCCCTACCCTCTGCGGACGATGTCTTTGAGATTCAGATACACGGTGCAGTAACGATCATAGGTCGCGCCGCCGAACTGCGCTTCGTCGAGGCCCCCGAGTCCCTCTCCGACGCCGAACGCCAACGTGTGGTTGAGGAAGCGATCGCGGGTCTCCTGGCGATCCAGGAAGAGGAGGATCCCCCACGGTTGGAGGGAATCACTGTGGAGGAGCTTCTCGCCCATTGAACATCGACTTTGTGCTTGACACGAACATCACCGTTAACGTCCTGTTCGCCCCGATCAGCTCCCCCGAAGGCATCTACTCTCGACGGGTGATCAATCATTTGGAGAAGTACAAAGCAGCCGTTCCCCTCCTGTTGGAACATGAGATGCTGAGCACGACAATGAATCTCAACAGGGATCCAAAGGCTAAGGTGTCGGACAAGCAGCTAGCGGGTTGGCTAGGGCGCTTCGACAGATTGATCAACACCCAACAGCTCGTGGTGGTTCACGAGCGGATTCCTCCCTGCGGGTTGGCAGATGCTTACCAGAGGCTCGTGCGGCATCCCACAAGTGGCTACGATGGCTGCTTCCTCTATCTCGCCAGAGATCGCGGCGTGCCGATCGCGACCCTGGATGGCCAACTCCTGAGGGCTGCCGTCAATGACGGCGTCCCAGTGCTGTTTGCAGATAACAACCCCGTCCTCAAAGCCCTCGGTTTGTAACGCCCTACCCCACGAAGATGCCGACCCTAGGCCGGCGCCCCCACCCTTGGCCACCCTCCCAATTTCCGGGAATAGTCGGCGAGCTTCAGAATCGAGACCCGCTTCACTAGTTTGGCTGTTGGGCATTGGCACTGTCTTGCGGATTCCACGCATCTCCACCGCCTGAGCAGCGGCCTGCGAGACCTTACTCCTCTTCCGGATCGACCGCTCCTTGTGGAACTCTCTGACCTGCTCAGGGCTCTTCTCCAGCTCTTGCCAGAAGGAGACCGGAAACGTCATAGGGTTGCGATCCTTGACCATCGGAGGAATCACCTTCACGATGTCAAGCGCGTACCGTGGAACGCCTACCATGTCTTCTCCTCCGTGCTGGGATGAACGCCCCCTGAGAGTAGCAGGCTACCGATCTATACTACCCCTGGTACCTGCAGCTTCCTCTCAAGGGCCAGACTCTGGATGCTGAGGAAGAGCCAACAAGGTTCGTGGAGAAGCTGGAGGATCAACGTAGGCGCACGGGATTCCAGCCCCGCTAACCCTACTGCTCCAACCATAGCGCGGACACCACAGGATATTGAAAACGAGGGGAGGGGTCCAATGCCGTGTGCGAAGTGCGGCTACATCAAGCAGCCCTGGGAGCAGGAGTGCCCTCGGTGTAGCCTGTTAGCGCAACAGAAGCCAGAGTACCCACCTCCTCCACTACCCTCCGCGCCACCGATGGAACAAAGTGCCGCCGCATATCAAGTACCCAGACTAGAGCCCTTCGCCAAGCCAGAGGCAGTCGCTGGAGTGCTGCTTATCCTATGGCTCGTTTGTCTGCTTACACCGACAGGACGTAGGCTCTTCGGGTACCAGCCACCTCGCGACGCGATCATCGGTCGCTGGAAGTCCTTCACCTTGCAGGATTGCCCCACCTGGAGCTTCAGTGATGGGGGCCGTTTCATGTCGGTTGGGTCCCTACTCGGGGACTACTCAGAGACCTACTCCTGGGTGACCGACGACATCGTTGAGATAGGAGGCGCGCAGTACAAGGTCACTGTACTGCCCAGGAACCTTGAACTTCAGTGGCTTGCGATGCCAACCGTTGTGTACCGCTTTGAGAGGGTGGACTAGCAGCTACTGCCGGTGAGGGGGCCTGGGACCTCCCGCTTCGTCCCTTCCTTGGCCCGCTCGATTTCCCGCTTGGCGTGGCGTCTCTAGCGTCGCGCCCGTCCATACCATCCCCGTCCGTCTGAAGAACCTCAAGGCCTAGGGCTCGCACACCTTCCACGCCCGCGCCCCGTGTCTGACCTCGCAAGGACCGATGCGCTTCGGCTTGGACCACAGTCGTGCCCCACCCTCTCCGGCCTGGTCCTCGCTGGACACGCAGTCTTGGCAGGCACGGTGCGGAGGGGCAGGTGAGTGAGTGCCCTTCCCCTGCCCCTCCGTACCTAGGACGTGATTCCCACAGCCTTCCTGATGATGGTGACCACGTCGGATACATCAATGCGGCCGTTCCCATTGACGTCGCAGGCGGCGAGCTGCTGAGGGCTGGGAGTCATGACTCCCACTGCAAAGCGGAGCGCCATCACCACATCGGTGATGTTCACCTTGCCACTCCCATCTACGTCCCCCTTCACCACCTGAGGGATGAGGTCGGGCACCTCCGCTGCGACCAGAACACCGTCCGATCTTTTGTACACAAGTAGCTTCCCATCCGGCGTGAAGGTCATGTCGGCGATACCTAAGCCAACCTCCTCTGCGAACTGTCCAAGCGCCAGACCGTCAGTAGCGCGCCAGAACCGAATGGTGCCGTTGCTCCTGCCCGTTGCGAGCACAGCCCCATCTGGCGAGATGGCCACCCTCAAAACGCCGGACACGTCCCCGTAGTCCGACACAGAGATCAGCATCCTGGTGGTATCGAGGTCCCAGAGATAGGCCATGCTGTCGGATCCGCCCGTAGCCACGACTCTTGAGACCCTTGAAACGTCCAGGTCGGTCATGGCATTGTGCTTGGCGCAACTGATCACTGTTGAGAAGGTCGAGGTGTCATAGGCAACCCATCTCTGCTGGGTGAAACCGGCATCGAGGTTTGCCACCAGCCTATCACCAGATGGAGACAGCTTAGATTGGGAGATTATGCCCTTCAGTGCAAGCCGTCCTTCCAATACACGCCCAAAGTCTGTTGCTGACAGAAGACACCCGTCAACCCAGACGAACTTCCCATCTGGGGTGGCACATGCAGGTCCATACTGCCAGTCTACTGCGCCGTTGGAGTTCTTCTGGTACAGAAGGTCTCCTGTCATGGCGTTGACCAGCGACGACACCCCGGTCACAGGGGTACTATCGGCGATGATACAGCTTACGGCGCTCTTCAGCTTTGTCGCCGTCCCGTCTACGACCCTGCAGAGCCCGAAGCCAAACCGAAGGTTGCACCGTCTGGGCTCATAGCCAGAGGGGATCCATTCGCGATGTCTAGGCCAAGCTCCTGAGCTACGCTCTTGTCTGACACATACCTTATTGCCCCTGACTCGTAGTAAGCATCCTCAATGGGTGAGGCCGCGATAGTCCCACCCGCAGTGAGGCAGTAACCATCTGAAATGTAGGTGTGGAAACCAGATAGGGTCCTTCTGAGGGCACCATCGTCGGCTGCATACTTGCCCTGGCCGGTGGCTATGAAGCGGCCATCAGGAGGGAAACACAGGGGCCCCTCCCCAGAGATGTCACTGACCGCCCTAGACGGGGCTGCGTCACTCCTGATGTGTCAGGAAGTACCAAACCGGTCGGTAGTGGGTAGGTCCTTCCCTGAGCCTGGATAGGGCTAGGAGAGGAAGGGTCCCCATGCCGACGCTGGCTGCCCTGTTGGACCTACGTAACTCCCACATCGAGGAGGTGAGTTTCCAGGAGGAGCGGGTGGTCCTGGTCCTGTTACCTCAAGGTCGGGCCGCCCGGTGTCCCCTGTGCCGCCGGCCCTCCCACCGCATCTATAGCAGCTAACGTCGCCAGGTGGCCGACCTTCCCTGCGCGGGCCGCACGGGGAAGCTGCTGATTCAGGCGCGCCGCCCGTCTGCCAGGCCCGCCGGTGTCCCCGCAAGCTGTTCTGTGAGCGGCTAGAGAGTCTGACCTCAGCCTATGGACGGCGGAGTCATCGCCTGGTAGCGGCGCAGCCACGGGTGAGCTTGGCGCTGGGCGGCAAGGCCGGCTCTCGGCTGGCTGTGGCCCTGGGGCTGAGGACGAGTCAGTCTGCCCTATTGCGCCTGGTCCACAGGCTGCCCCTATCACCGCTGGCACCCGTCCGTGTGCTGGTGGTGGAGGACTGGGCTTGGCGCAAGGGCCGACGCTGGGGCACGATCCTGTGCGACCTGGAGCGCGGCAAGGTGGTAGATCTGCTGCCGGGCCGGAGCGCCGGGGGGCTGGCCCATTGGCTGGGGGAGCACCCAGGGGTTGAGGTGGTCAGCCGAGACCGCGGAGGTGCCTAGGCTCAGGGGGCCGATCAGGGAGCACCCGAAGCCCTGCAGGTGGCGGGCCGCTGGCACCTACTTAAGAATCTGACCGATAGCTTGGAGAAGGTAGTGGTTCATCAGCAAGCACAGGTCCATGGGGCCGCTCGGAGTGTGCAGGGGCCCGAGGAGCCAGCCCCTTCCCGAGCCTCCCCAGCGGCAGAGTGCTCGCGGATGGCCACGCGTCCCACGGCGGAGGGACGAGAGAGCGCCTCCCGTCGGGCCCGGCGCTTAGCCCGCTACAAGCGGTGGTTGGGCTCCAGCAACAGGGGCTGAGCCAACACGGGGTCGCTCACCAACTGGGACTCTCTCGAAGGAGGGTCCGTAAATACCCAGAGGCCGGAGCCTTCCCCGAGTTGGCGGCTCGTCCCTGTCGGGTGCGTCCCCTGGATCCCTTCGGCGTCTACCTGCTGCGCCGGTGGGAGGACGGCTGCCGTAGCCCTACCGACCTCTGGCGCGAGCTTCAGAGCCAAGGCTTCACGGGCTCTCGCTCTGCCGTCCGTCGCCACCTGGCCCGGTCTCTGGGCGTGCCGCTCTCAGCCCTCCCGCGGCGTAGTCGTGGTGAAGGCCAGCGTCCCGCCCTGCAGCCTCCGGCTCCCCGCGCGGTGGTCTGGCTGCTGCTGGGCAAGAGCCGCCAGACACCCCTGGAGGCCGACATCCTGAGAGCACTTCTGGAGAGCAGTGGAACAGTCTCGCGGGCGCGGGAGTTGGTGCTGGAGTTTGAGAGGTTGGTCGGTGGCCGGCGGGAGAACGACCTGGCAGGCTAGATGACCCGGACCTTGGAGAGCCGGATCCCTGAGCTAGCCACCTTCGTGCGGGGACTGCAGCAAGACCTTGCCGCAGTGCAGGCAGCCGCGAGGTCGCCTTGGAGCAGCGGGCCGGTGGAGGGACAGGTCAACCGGCTGAAGCTGGTGAAGCGCTCGATGTACGGGCGCGCTGGGTTCGACCTTCTGCGCAGACGTGTGCTTCTGAGTGCCTGAGCCACGCCATCAAGAGTGAAGCAGAACCAGGTTGGGGCGGCAGTTGACGGCCTGTCGCCGGATGGTGGAGAACCTGGTCCTGCGCTACGAGGGATACAACCAGCGCAACTGAGAAGGGGCAGAGGGTTGGCACCCTCCCCGCCCCCTCAGCCGCCTTCAGGTGGCCAAACCAGGCCCCCACGTCCCGCCGGCGGGCCATCCCCCTGGCTACCTAGGCACCAGTTCCATTGCCACTGGGCGGGTCCTTTCGCTTGCTAACTACCGCGCCCTTCACACTCAGGCGTACTCACCGACCACTTCAGGTGAGCGCCGTCCACCCCATACCTGATATGCGGGTGATCAGCCGCCACCGGCGGGCAGTAGGGAAGGACGCCCATCAGGTTGTTCGTGGGGGTGTACTCCGACACCTCAGCAGGCTGCTTGGTCCCGTCAACTCCGCTCCTTGCGGCCTCAAGCGCCAGCTCGCGGAAGGTCACGTCCCGATCCTCCTTGTACGCTCGCTCGCGAGCCTGCCTCTTCAGAGCCTCCACTGCTTCGTCTGACAAGCTGTTTCCTAGATAGATGTCCGTGGCGTTCTCCTTCGCCGGCCAAATACACCGTCCGTCAAGCGTCCGAACGCAGGGACGCGAAGCCTAGACGTCGGCGTAGGGGGGCCGTCCGCACTCCTCGCAGGTGGCGGCCCCTGCACGGTTGTCGGTGAGGCACTTCCCGCAAGTCCAGGGGCCATCTGGGAGGTCCACACCAGCTTCTACTGGACTCGCCCCACGCTGGGTGGTCATTTGGTGCCGACTACTGGCTTTCGGGGCTACCGACCGAGGGGTGTCTGGAAGTGCAGCAAACAGAGCTGCTTGTAGGCTGGCGATCATGGGCTGTGGGTTCGGATGACAGAACAAGCGGCGAGAGGGCAGCTTATCGACTGCTTTCACCTCCAGGAGGCTGCCCTGTTCTGTCGGCGTCACGTAGATGGAGTAGAACAGGCCGAAGGGGTTGCTCATGGAGCGGGCAGAGCTGAGGACGATGGCCTGTACCTCTTCATCTAGTGCCGCCACGCTGTACCCGTTAGGCGGAGCGAACTGCACTATGAAGCGGAGTACGCGGTGAGGCGCAAGGCCAGTGGTGAAGGATGGGAGACCACTGGGCTTGGGCTCCCTCACAGAGGGGGGCTTGGCTCTGGCCGCAGTCTCGAACAACGCATAGGCGAAGATGCCGCCAAACAGCAGAACCATCAACAGAAGCTTTCGCTGTACTTCGGGGTCATCCATGTCTGTCTACGCTCCCAGGTCGGTGTGAGAAGACTAGACATCATCTGCTCGCAGTCGTCTACTCAGCGGTTCTTTCTGACACTCGACTCTCCTCTAGGTGGTAATGGCTGGCGACTGGCGGCATCATCGGCCTGGTGGTTGTGTAAGGACGGCATGACCTCCCCGAAGTACGGCTATCTGGTGGTGGGAGCCGGCCTGTACGTCGGAGTAGGGAGCCCCCAACACCGGCAGCCTGCAGGCAATTGCTGTGTCCGGGCTACTGCGGGTTGGCCCTGTGATATGCGTCGCAGAACTGGTCAACGAGGACTAGTGCAGCATCGTAAGCCTGCTGGCGGGTGCCACGCCCACCCTTGCCCACGAAGTAAGTGTCAGCCGAGAGGTAAGTCCTGACCGGAGTGCAGACTGCCACCCTCTGGCTCACTACCACCCTCGCGATGTAACCGCTGAACTCCCCTGGCTTCTCCTTTGGGTCATCTGTGTTCTCACGCACTACGGTCACATTGATATCCGCCATTCTGGGGCCCGTATGTAGCGGGTCTATGGTGATCCCGCGTTGCTTCAGGCGATCTGCCACTCGACGCGCGAAGTCTTGCTTGTCCGCATCCTCAGACACAATCGCGTAGAGGCCGAAGTTCCGCAGGCCAATCAATGAAGGTTCGTTATGGAGACGGTCAAGCTTCCGTTCCATGGTCAAGGCTTTCATCTCAGGGTCGTCATCGTAGTCAGCGGGAGTGTTCAAGATGAGGGAGATGGGCACAGACGGAGGAGCCGTCGCCACATCCCAGATCCACACGGCAAAACTCACTGGGGGGTCTGCCTTGACCGCCGAGGTGATGATGCCGATCAGATCACCGAAGCGGTCAAACACTGGGCTGCCGCTTGTTCCTGAAGTCAGCGGGATAGAGAGCTGAAACCAGGTGTTGCCATCAACAGTTCGCACGCCCGCCACTATACCCTCACTAAGCGTTTGGTCTGCCTCTTGAGGGCTGCTGATCACCGTGACCTGATCGCCCACCGATGGAAGGTCCACGGCTCGCGTTTGGTTCAGGAGGGCTATTGGGGGGATCTTGTCCAGCACCTCGCCGCTCCAGACTGGGAGCCCCACGAGATCAAGGGCCCTGTTGATCCGGGAGATACCCTCCAGACGCGCCGTTGTACCGCCTGGAAACGTCGCTACGATGGAGCGGGATCCTTCGATGGCTCGGTAGCTGGTAAGTAGTTCACCGTTCACGACGACACCGGTAGCTCGGCTTTTCATGTCGGCCACGACCGTCGCCACCGCCCCCCTGAACTTGGCGAAGACCTGCTTGGCGCTCATCAGTTGGGGCGGTAGCGGCTTCACGGCTTGTGGATGAGGGCGTTTGGCCTGCTTCGCCTGGGGCTTGGCGGCTGACGCAGCCTCAGTGCATCTAGCCTGGCACAGCACCATCGCCACGAGTAGCAAGGGAGCACCGCGCTTCGTAATCAGCATGGAAGTTCCTCTCAGTTGCCACCTTCGAACGTGCCGGACTTGGTTGCCTGTTTGTAGTCTTCGGCATGACCTCCCCGCTGAGAAGGACTCCCTCAGGCAGGGCATCCCAGCCTGGTAGCTGTCTAGGGCCGGCACGAACTCCCCGAAGTACGACTACCCGGTGGTGGGAGCCGGCCTGTTCGGCTCCACTCACGTCTTCCACACGGCCAGCGAGCGGGTATGGCGCTATGTCAACCCGTTGACGGACCTCAACCACTTCTCTCTCAGGGTGAAGGTCCGACATGGCGACCGGCTGAACCCCTTCCCCATCAACCTCCTGACTCTCAACCGACTCTGGGGCGTCGCCACGCCAGAAAAGGCCGAGGAACGTCTTGGGGCAGTTCGTGAGACCTACCCTCTGCCACGCAACTTGGAGGGATGGTCGCTCTCTCAGGCGGGCTCGGGCATCTACCGCACTTCCATCGAGGGCTACACGAGAGAGCAATGGGGCCGGTCCCCTTCCGAGCTTCCCGCCAGCATCTCCCGGCGGATCCCCATCCGCCTGACGATGAACGACCGCTACTACCCAGACTTGGATCGCTGGGAAGGCGTACCCTCACTCGGCTACACCCCGACGCTCGAGGAGCTGCTGGCCGGAGTGAACGTCCAGCTTGGGGTTGACTTCCCCAGCGAGAGGGATGAGCTTGGAGCGATGGCCAACAGGGTGGTCTTCACCGGCCCCATCGACGCCTACTTCGGGTACCGGCATGGGGCCCTCGACTACCGGTCACTTCGCTTTCAACCTCGACTACGTGGGGGCCAGCGGCGAGGTCCTCACCTTCACCAATGAGTTCGAGCAGATTGAGCAGGAGACCATCGACGGTCTCATGCTCAACAAGTAGATCCTCAACTCGGAGGGACCCGGAAAGGCCAATGCCCAGGTGGGGTTGGTCACCATGGCGAAGCGCCTGGAGCGTTTGCGTATGTAAGTCGCCTACTGGATTGAAGAGAAGGTCCTCAAGCCAGTCGCCATCTGGAACGGCTTCACGGTGCCGGGTAAGCTCGGCCAAGAGGAAGTGGTCTACCCCAAGATCAAGTGGGACGACCTCCAGCTCCGCGACGACACCGGCAAGCTACAGGTGATGATGCAGGGGCTCCAGCAGGGGATCATCTCGGCCCGGACCGTTCTGGAGGCCCTAGACATCGACTACGACCAGGAAGCTGAGCGACTGCGATACGAGCAGGCAGCTACCGCTGTCGCATCACCGGACATGGGTGGAGTTGGTGGCGGCTATGGAGGAGGGGCACCCATGGGACCGGGCGGCGATATGGGTGCCGGCGCTCCACCCATGCCTGGTGGACCTGAGGAGATGGGCGGCATGGCTCCCCCTCCCCCCATGGGTGGCGCTCCCGCTGGGATGCCTCCAATGGGAGGCCCTCCTGGTGGCGCTCCCGGTGGGATGCCCCAAATGGCGGCTGGTGTCGACAACCCGGAATCCGCCTACCGCCAGGCCATCACTGCGGCCCAGGAGATTCAGGAACGGGCCAAGCAGCGCTTCGCGAGTGACCTGAACCGTCGCTTCGCCGGCAAGCAACCCCACATGAAAAGCGTTGTGCACGCAGGCTACCTCCAGAGTCTCGTACCTCCAGCGGGCCGCGGTTACGACATGGAGCGGCTTCCCGAGGAGATGGACGACATCTTCCCCTTGAGGGCCGGTGGTCCCGTGGACGGCGGAGACCTGGCGCTTCCGCTAAACGCCGACGCCATTGCCGAAGACTACCACCAGCACGCGCATCAACGCGTTGCCACCCGCACAGCAGCGAAGGGCGGGAAGAACGACGACCAGGCCCGCATGCGGCAGCTCTTCTCCACCCTGGAGCAAGATCTCTACCGCACAATCTTGGGACTCAACATCCCCTACGCCTTCTATGCCCAGTACACTGCGGGCCCCGGCCAGCAATACCAGCTTGACGGCGCGTTCCCTCAACTCAAGCTGGGTGTGGAGGCCGATAGTCGCACCTTCCACAACTCGCCGGAGAAGATCGCCGATGACCGGCGACGCGACATGGAGCTGGCCTCTCAGGGCTGGACCGTCCTTCGTTTCACGGAGGAAGCGATTCGCCAGCGGCCTCAGGACGTGTCCCAGGTGGTCATCCAGATACTCAAGAAGCTGGCTCAGGCTGGAGGCCGCGGCTAGCATCCCCCTTCCCCTACCTGCCCGTGGGTGTAGGTTCACGGGCAGACCTCCCCCTATCCACCAGGTACGTACTAGGACTCGCCTGTTCTATGCCGAAGCTGTTACCAGGTCATCAGTCGGCCATAGAGGGAGGCAGGCATGAGTCAGAGGTACGCAGTCCAGCATGTGGTTGGCATAGCACTCCTGGTCCTGGCTGCAAGTGGATGGGCCAACGCGCAGAGCACCTCCACCATCACCGGGCATGTGGTCACGGCTGACAGCAAGAAGCCCATCGCAGGGTGCAACGTCGTGGGATATGACGTCGACTCTGGCTCCATCGCCCAGGGCATCACCGACGCGCTTGGTCGATTCCAAATCACGGTCGTCTACACAGGGACCTGTCGTGTCTGCTGTACGGCTCAGGGATTCAACCAGACAAGCGAAACAGCCTACCTTCGCAGCGGCGGCACAGTGGACATGCATCAGATCGAGATGGATCCGGCGCATGGGCCCGAGTCACTCAGCCCCAGCCGGTATGACAGAGCAACCACGACGGGCCGAGTCGTTGATGGCGAGACTCAGCGACCCATCGCAGCCGCAAAGGTAGTTCTTGTGAACAACGCCACCAACAACGCGGTGAGCGAGGGGCTCACGGATTCGGACGGATGGTACCGGTTCACCAACCTACCCGTAGTAACCTACCACGCTTGTTTCACAGCAGTGTACTACAACCAATCCTCTACGAGTATCTACACATCCGAGGGCATGACTTCAAAGGAGTCAGACCAGGCGATGGACCGCGCTCATGGCACCGATCCATCAGCACCCAGCGGCTATGACCTGTCTACCATTAGCTGGAGGCTGGTGAGCCAACGGACTGACGCGCCCATCGCGAATGCAATGGCCGTCATTGTCGACTCGCGCTCCGGTGCGGTGGCAGGCCATGCGACCACTGACAGCGATGGATGGTTCAGGATCGCCGGGTTGCCAGGCACGTTGTACTCGACTCGTCTGACCGCCCAGGGCTATAACCAAGCCAGCCACTCAGCCTACACGTCCCAAGGGTCCACAGAGTTGCGACCAAGTGTTGAGTTGGTGCCGGCTCGTGGAAGGGACGCGCTAACACCGGGCGACGGCTTGTCCTGTACCGTGACAGGACAGGTCATGGACGCCAGCAGCAAACTAGCAGTTGCTGATGCGACGATTGACATAACGGACGCGGGCTCCAATCAGCAGTGGCACGGGCTGGCAGACCATCAAGGCTGGTTCAGGTTCGTTGGCCTGCCGGAATCCGTACTACGCGTAAGCGCCTCAGCTCAGGGCTATGGGGTGGGGGACTCGACCGCATACACAAGCGACGGTGAGACCAACCATCTGAACATCAGGCTCGCGGCTAACGGAGACCCAACAGCTACTAAGAGTCCTTGGTCAGAATTGGATATGAACGGCGATGGAGCTGAGGACTTCCTATGGAGGAACCCATCCTCAGGCTCCCTTGCTCTTTGGCTGACCCATCCCGCGGTGGCCCAAGCCGCGCTACCCCTCGCGGCCCCGTCATGGAAGCTGGTTGGCACCGGCGACTTCAGCGGCGAGGGAATGACTGACCTGCTATGGCGCGATCCTAGCACCGGCCAGAATGGGATCTGGACCTTCGCATCGGCCAATGTGGACGCCTACGTGTCAATAATCCAGGCAGACCCCCAGTGGTCCGTGGCAGGCATTCGAGACTTCGATGGTGACGGAACCGATGACATACTTTGGAGAAGCAGCAGGACTGGAGGCAACTCGGTCTGGTTCATGCATGCCGGTGTTCCCGTTGAGTTCGCCCCCTTGCCATCAGTCGACCTAGGGTGGCAGGTGGCCGGCGTTGGAGACTTCAACGGAGACGGGACAGGGGATATACTGTGGCACCATTCCGCCGGGCCCAATGCGGTTTGGCTAATGAAGGGGGCCCAGGTGGCAGTCGGCACGGCACTTCCTTCCACCGCCCAAGCCTGGGGCACCCCCGTGGGCGTGGGCGACTTCGATGGTGACGGGAAGAGCGACATCCTCTGGCGCAACAGCGTGTCGGGTGGGAACGCTATCTGGTTCATGAACGGGGACTCCCCCAAGCGTTACGCACTCACCACCCCAGCCGGGTTGAACTGGCGAGTGCTCCGTGCCGCGGACTACAACGGCGATGGCAAGTGCGACATCCTTTGGCACGAGGACGCCACGGGAGCAAACGGCGTGTGGCTGATGTCTGGCGAGGCCATTCAGGGGCTGCAGCAACTCCCGTCCACTGGCCCAGAGTGGAGCCTGGTTCCGGCCCGATAGACCCCGTTTACACCGAATCCGTCTCGATTGGGCCGCCAGTGAGGAAGATGCTCACTGGCGGCCCTTCCTTTTTACCATGAGCGCTGTGCCGGCATAGGTAGGGTGGCCTTCGGCCTAATCGGAAAGAACCTCCGAAAGGAACCCACCAGCCATGCCCACTGCCGTTCTTGCTCATACCCTCGTAGACATCAGCACGCGCCTGGAACGCGACGGGCGATACGCAGAGTCCGACCGCGCCGACCGCATGCTTCATCGTCTGGGGCAAGCACTCCCCGTTGACGGAGCTGCAGCACCTCAGTCTGCCTCAGGCACTGCTGGGAGTGCTGTGGCGGATGGGGAGAGCTTCGTTGGCACCTACGAGATCCCCGAGTACAAGCTGAATCGCCTTCAGGCAGCAGTAGACAAGCTGAACCGCATCATCGCCAAGCTGCAGGTGCGCTACCCTGATAACAGCCTCGCCCCAATCACCATCACCCAAGGCCCCGTCACGATGAAGCCCCTGCCGCGTACCGAGCAGGAGATCATGCAGACATCCCGGCCCACCTGGCTCCTTTCCACACGATCACCCTGGCTGGGTCCCCGCCGCGCCTCAATGGCTGGACCTTCGTGGCTCGCGTTCTGCATGGAAGCGACGACCAGGGTGGCATGCTGAAGCCCCACCGGGTGGCTCCCCGCCTCGCGCCACTAATCGCGGCCTGTATCTGCTTCCTGGAGTCCAGGCTCGTTCCCTTGAGGTCGCCGGCCTAGGCGCCTCCGGCCCTGTTCTGACACTCCGTATGCAACGGCCCTCTGGCCCTCGCTGCGGGCTCGCCTCCTGAGAAGCCACTCTGAGCAGGTGCACTCGCCGTCCGACAGCCGCAGTTCCCCACTCGCGCCAGCTTCCTCCAGCACCCTCTTGAGGGCCTCAAGGTGACGCTTCCGGCCTTCGCATGCTAGCTACATGTAAGCGTTCGGGCCGTCGCAGGGAGCACGGCCAAGGGCGAGGGAGGGGGAATGGACTCTCTGCACCTCTCAGACCAGACGTGAGCCGCGGAGGGGGAGACAAGGATGCCAGCCACCGACTGGTCCTATGGCGGCTCCTCAGTCATCGCCAGTACCCAACTGGCAATGCCCCAGGGGACCGAGCCGAGCCGGGGTAGTCTCACAGTCCGGCCGTCGCCGTGAAGCGCCACTGCTTGGTTGCTTCCTGTTGAGCTTCGACAGCATCCTGGGTTGCCTCCCAGGGCTGGGGCCATCTGGGTGCATTCTGAGCCCCAGAACCCGTAGGCAGGGCATCGCAGCAGCCCTCTGAAGCTTCTGTGTGACATTGCTGCTCAGGGCGGCACCCAGACTACCGACAGCAGAGCCAGCCGGGCCACCCACGCCGAACCCGCACGGAGGAGGCCAGTGCCAATACACATTGGGTGGCGCAGGTCGGCCAGACCCGGTGATGCGCGTTTGCTCTCAGCACCCCGTCAGGGGACCTGGGGAATCCTATCAGGTCCACCCTCAGGCCTGGCTCGGCCACGGGCTTGGAGTTTGGGGCGGCACCCGGCCACCACAACACCCCTACGGAGTCACTCCCCTCCGATGGAGAGCGGAAGCACTTGCGGCCACAGGTGCAGGTCCGGCCTCCTGTGGTGCTCGGTCCCGATCCGACGCTGGCCCCAGACTCCGACGCTCACGCGTTGGGAAGTCGCGTTACAACGCGGTGATCCCATGCCTGCCAGGCCAATTCGTGGTGAGTCACCGATATCGTGGCGTTCTGCGCATGCCTGACTCGCCCATGCCAGTGGCAGCGGGGACGGTGGCCCGGGGGCATGTGTCCAACGCAGAGCCACATATTGGTGCTGGCCCACTAAGCCCCTGGGGCTGGATCTAGGAGCCGCCCAGCAGGCTACCAGGCGGAGCGCCAGCCTGCCTAGTGGCCCCACCTGGAAGGAATAGCGTTCGCTGCCCGAGGACTCCAGGCCCGGCGATTGGCGAACCAGATGGGGGGTAGCCAGCACATATGCGTCGGAGGGCGGCCATGTCAGCCAGTCACCCAATGGCCCCACCAATCCGGTGCACGGCCAACGGCCCAAGGGCTCTGACCCGATCATGAGCGCCCTCACTACCTGGAGAACACCATTCGGTTGCTGAACCACAGATGGTGGCCGGGGCTCCCCCCCCCCGTATCGTGCTCCTGTGCTGCGCCACCACAGGTGCAGCCCCCACACCCTCCGCCACGCACAACACGACCCGATCTTGATTCCCAAGGATCACACCCGGTACGCCCCTGGATGGCTACAAACAGGGTGGAGTCCCCCTGCGCCCTGCCGGACTAAACAGTGAGTCTGAACGACAGGTTGATGGTCCCCTGCTCGACGAGCAGCCCCCATCCCACGGTCGGTCCGCACCAGCCGTATGGGGCGTGTTCACCGCAGTCAGCCAATCACTCCTTTTTCGAGCGCTCCAGAAGGGGCCGGCGACGCCGCAGCAATCTGTTAGGATCACCTCCGTTGGCTTCTACCCAACTAGGTATCCTTCGCCGGACACGCTCTAGGTGTGGTCCCGAGTGAACGTGCCTAGAGGGGGCCACAGCATGGTGAGTCGGGTGGCCAACCACTTCGACGCTTGTCGTCCATGTGAATGGAGCCTCTGTTGGGGAGTCCCCAGCAGCGCATTGGGGGCGTGCGGTTCAGGGCTCAGGCTCTTCTAGACTCGGCTTGGGCGCGGTGTTCGCGGATGCCCTCACTTGGGAGCTGGCCAAGCAGGAGGACGACCGACGCGACGCCTGACCTGGCCGCCTGCTCATTTGGGGAGCACGCGAGACAGGGTACCCCTGAGCTGCGGCCGGCTCTCGGGGCCGTCCGTAGTTGGTCGTTAGTGACCTATCACCCACCAGTAGGTAGTATGTTTGCCATGCCCAGCCTGCGCGCGAAATCCTCCTGTGTCTGGCCAACGCCTCCGTGGGCGAGTCGGTGTTCACGGCGCCGGCTGCGAATGTACACCGAAAGCCCCATGGCCGGATCCCCGGCATCTCCCCACAAAGGGGCTCGCACGCCCACCCAAATTGGCAGACCAACTCTATGGGCGATTGCCGCTCCACGGAGGCACAACATGCGGCAGCAGGAGATCAACCCTTGAGGCTGGCGGCAGCGCGCCATTGGGGCAGAGTGCCGAAGCGGCGCTCCAGTCGCCGTTGCCGCAGCATGCTGTGGCTTGCCGGATGCCGCTACCAGCCATCGACAGCATGAGCAGCTTTGCCTCCCGGTGGATAGACGAGATCACCACAGAGTCAGTACGGAATGACCGGCCTCAGGGTCAGGGCCCATCACGGTGACTACACCATCCAGCTAAGCGCAGCGACGGGCCCACCTGCGCCAGTAGAGGGCACGATACGTGCCTGCCCCAGTAAACCCCCTGATGCGTCACGATGCGAGACAGAGTTGGTTACCATAGGTGGGCGCGTTCCCAAGTCGTTGCAGGCGGCGGTCCGAGATCCATCACGAGACCTTGGCGGCTCCTGCCAGGAGGTGAGTCAGACGGCGGTCTACGAGATCGCCGCTAGGTATCTTCAGTAGTAGGGCGATGAGGCCGGCCCCCTGCGGCGCCAGAACACGGCGGAGTATGTAACCCGAAGGGACGGGGTTGTGAGCCTGACAGCTCGCTTGGCCGCATGAGTATTGGTACTCCTCAGCCCCGGGCAGGAGGTCGCGACCGCATCTACCGTGAGTCACTCCGCCGTTGGCCGTATGGCAGCGTCGGCCTGGTCACCCTGTCGCGTCCCTTGGCCCATGGGGACGTCGGTAGGGAGGCCTCCGCCGAGGGCTGGACGACCAGGCCGATCGGCCAGCAGGAGTATGGGCGCCTAAGCTCCTGGTCAGCAGATCAGGAGCTTGGTGGAGGCCAATGGCGAACGGCCGGAGCTGAAAGCCTCCTGAGGCCGTACCTCTGACCCCTGGTGTTGGCTCCTGAGCATCAGCCGTGCGCAACCCCAAGTCTGTGGGTCCAGCAGTTCGCCCGCACCCCTCGCTGCTCCCGCTCCGCTAAGCCACGTGGCTCCCCTCCAGAGGCCCTGCCGAACCGTGCTTTTATTAACCTATCTATTGTTCTATACCACATGCGGACTGGCCACAGCAGCATGCGGCCGGCACGGCCCAAAGCTATCGGCTGGTCGAGCGCTGCTCCCATCGGGCCATGCAGTTCCGCCGGTCACTCCGCGGCCCGCTTCACTGGATGCAACCCGGTTGGACCGCACCTCCGCCCCTGGCGAGTCCGGGTACCTCCGTGGCTCCCGCGAAGAGCATCTGAGGGATTGGGAGTGCATGCAAGCCCCCCTTTCTTTGCCTCTTGCCCATGACTGAGCGGTTGAGGTTTGGGCGACAGCCACGGCAGCCGCCGGTGCCCGGTAGCGCAGTGCCGCCATCAGCGACGCCTGCCCGATCCAGGCCTTCGAGAGGAGTGCGTCGGCGAAACAGCAGCGCGCACGCGGTCCAGTGGCGTTCACTTAGGTCTTCTCAACGGCCCACCATGGCCAGTACTCTCCATCACGCCCCCAAGGGGATTGCGCTAGACCCATGGCGTTCCTGCGCGGACGTCCTCCACAGTGTTGGCTTCGCACGGGTGCTGGTTGTCGGCACTGCGGCCCCATTCCATCTCGGGCCTTCGGGCCTAAGTGGCGTCATTGCTCTGGCGCCCCTGTAAGCAGCCCTGCACGGCTAGGTTCTGGGGTTCGACGCGTAGACAGACGGTACGCCAAAGAAGCTCGAAGGCCAGCTCGTCGGGGCGCATGTCGTTTCGGTTGAACCCACCCCCGATGAGCAGCGCGTCAACGGACTTCCTGTCAGGCGAACTCAGGATCGCCGGCACCCTGGCCGCCACCCCAACGTGAGCGAACCAAAACAGCTCACATCTAGGGCTCGCACCTTCGGTAGTGCCTCACTCGCCGCGGTTACTGAGTCTGGCGATCTGTGTCTGCTGAGAGGGGCAGCGGGGATGATGTTGGTGTCGCGGCGAAGATGCCAGCCTACAGACGCGCACTCCAGCGAATGCCGGCCCAGGATGGGCGGTTCAGTGACGAAGCCTCGCACAGCCAGTCCCACGCTGCTGAGGAGAGTGTTGAGCCCTTTGCAGAGGACGTCTGAGGCAGCGGCAAGCGCTTCGTCATCTGGGGTGCCGCCCCCGTTGACGCGAATCAGGGTCCCGAAGGCGTCAGCGACGGCGGATGCCGCCGCGTATGGTCGGTCAGGCAGAAGACGCCTCAACAGGGCAAGTCCTCGTTCGTTCCGAGTCGTCTGATGGGATCGTCCGCCGTTAGGGATGCGGTCAGGTGTACTGCGTGAACCATCATGGACAGATCCCCCTGGTGGATGGCCCTAGATGCGATCGTCCCTAGATCCGCACGGGGGCGGCACAGCACCAGAGGTCAGCGCAACGGAGTGGTATGCGCCATCGCACGCAAGCACCGGTGACGAGGCGGCAGTTACCTGAGCCCAGCGCTGACACAGGTTCCGGAGCGATGGCGGGAGCGGGAACGCGAGCGACGTCGGCACTCCATTGGGTCCGGTGGAGTATGCCCGAAGCAAAGAAGTGGCCCTGTATGGGCGGCTCCTCAGCAGCCGTGGACCCCTGGGCGGGGCCGGATCCTGGCCGGGCGATAGGGCGCTCCAAGTAATGGAGCACCGATGGCCTGCGGCTGAATCAGGGCAGACGCCCTCGTCGTCTTCCGAAGAGAGCGTGGTACGCGTCCCTGGCGCTGACACGGATGCGCCCGCAGCCATGGCTTCCGGTGTCCCTGGGACCTCGGAGCCGCTTGGGGGGCCGCAGTGCGGTGCTACACGCGCTCTCCTATGTAATCCTAACTCACGGACCTGCCACGCCGGTCTATCGGTGCCCAGCGCCCTACATACAAACCGGGGGGGCCATCGCAAACCAGCGGCGCCGTCCCCTGACCTCGACGCGCGCTCGCCGCGACACAGCATCCCTACTTCCTCGGGCGGGGCACCTTGATGGTCTCGACCACCGCTGTCCGCCTCCGCTTCTCAGCCTCGGCGACGGGGATGGACTTGCCATCGTTGGCGCCTCGTCCAACGCGTATGGTCTTCGTGCCCGGTGCCGCCATGCCGAACACCGCCCTGCCTGCGGCCATGGACTAGGCCGCATGCCTACGTAAACGTACGAATGCTTGTTGTCTAACCTCTATCACTCGGTACTTAGGGTACTCAGGGACGGCAACGGAACAGGGGTGCCCTCGCGCTGCAGGCAACCATTGCACAGAGGAAGGGCGGCCGGTGGCAGCATACCGTCGGCTATAGGGCACACTGGACAACTGCACCAAGCGACAGCCCAGAGATACGGGGGATCAGCCACCTGCAGCACATCACCTGACCTCTAGGCGGCTTGAGGAAAGCACCGGCCTGGTGCAGACCGGCCCTGTGCCAATCTGCGCGATCGTCGCTAAGGGCCACGGGCAAGCAGCGGGAGGTCGCCGTAGGGGCACTGATGTGACTGGCGAGAGGTGAGGGACGCCTTGGGCGAGGACACCCAGGAGGTGGAGGTGTCCAAGGTGCCCCAAGCAGCAGGCTGGCCCAGCTCCTACTGGCCGCGGTCAGCAATCGCGTTAGGGCCAGACCATAGCCAGTCGGTTCGGGTCGTGGTCGTGGCCACTGCAATCTGGCCTAGGGCCCTCCGCTGCGGTGCCATGGGCCGCCTATCCGCCTATCTGTTCGTGGCAGGCACTGGCCCGGTTCCTCTTCCCTGACACCAGGATGGCTACTCTGTGGTCCATCGCTCTGCCTGGTGTGCACATGGCCAGGGCGCCAGCCTGAACGCGGATAGCACCTTCCCGATCGCGAACTGAGAGCCAGTGATCTGCTGGCATCTCCGCCCGCCCACCTGCACGCTCAGGGCTGCGCTAAGTGGTGTGCTGACCGATGTCGCAGCACCGTTGCCCCACGCCAGGGCCCCTAGATGCCCCCGGGCGCATGCCCATCGCGGCGGCAGCTACGCGGCACCATCGGCGGCGGCGCGATGGAGTTTGCCACTAGAAGGCCCCTTAGAGCACGCCGTGGGCTTTGCCTCCATATCGGCTGTCTGTCCAACCATTCGTCCGTTCTATTGGCACTACAGACACTGGCCTGCTCCCGTCTGGTGTAGGGAACCCCAATGCGGCGGTCACCAACGAGAGGGGTCAATGTTTTACAACTAGCTGCCTATTGGCGTACACATGGTTGCCGTGGAACGGAATCGGGTCACGACCTAGGCCGGTAGTGTCTGGGACCGGCAGTGCGTGAAACACCTCCGGAGCCATGGCGCATCAATAGCTGCTTAGCGGCTGCCCAAGAGCGCTAGCAGACTAGGGCCCAGGACCGGCTCGCATGGAGAGATGGAGGTTCCAGGTCGGCGGCGACGGGGCCGGGGAGCAGGCAGAGCACAGTCTGCTCCCGCCCCCGCCCACTGACAAAGACAACCTGCCCCAGCGTGCTCTGGCCTGTTGAGTGCGGTGAGCAATCTGCTTAGCGGCCCCGGTCCGCAGATTGCTCTGGAGCCCTGCCCTGCATGACGCATCTGCCTGGGTGTTGGCGCGGCTGGACCTTGGTGACCTCGAGATGGGCTCGGACAGCCCCCGCGGGCACTTAGGAGCCGTGCCCCATGGAGATACTAGAGCCGCATCCCCCTAGTGCAGAAACGCGGCAACCCTGTGGAGAGCCGTCCATGGCTCTGCACGCTTACCGGCCGACATGCCCAGAGCGGTGGAGTCTGCCCCGTCGGTGCGGTCAGGCGAGCACTATCCACAGATACTCCGGGGATCTGCACTAGGGAGACGTAAAGAGAGCATCCCCTAGGGAGAGGTCATGGCAGCATCCCCTTCTGAGCGTGCTATGCACTTCCATCAGCAAATCTCGAGCCGGCAGTGGAGCAAGCGCAGTATCTTGCGCTAGCTGCCGACACCCCAGCCAGGCTAAGACTGCTCCCAACCGGGCGGCGCCCCAAGGGCGGCCCTCTGGCCCTACAGGCAGCGCCAAAGCGTGTGACACGCTCCAGGAGACGCTGGTCTGGCGTCGCCTGCGCGGACCGGGTCACACACCCCACTGGGGCTGGGCCTTGCGGCCATCCCCGATCGGACGGCAGTTTGCCACATCCCCTATAGGATTGCGAATTCCACCATCCGTTATAGGATGGCGAATTCCACCATCCGTTATAGGATTGCGGTTTTCACCATCAGTTATAGGATTGCGGTTTTCACCACCAGCTATATGGTTGCGGTTCTCGCCATCCACTGAGGATTGGTTGTCTCCGCCCCTCGGCGCAGAGGCGCCGAGGGGGAGCGGTTCGTCCACGTTCCGCCTAGATGATCGGTGCCACGGCTAGACGTAGATGGTCTTGGTGCCACTCCGCGCCGCCTATGCTGACGATCACGAGCACGCAGCAGAGGGTGGCCCCGGAGGCTCGGGTCTGAATGGAAGGAGGGGAAGCACACCTTGCACCACGCGACCCACGAAGCTGTGGTTGTCAGGCGTCCCCATGCCGTAGGGCAGTCTTGCTCCTGCCCAGCGCGGACCGGCGGCCACTTCAGGGCCGGAGCGTCCTGTGCACCTTCTGCCACCTGTAGGGCACCATGGAGGCGACGCCGCCGACCAAAGACAAAGGGACGCACGACAACCTGCCGCCCAGGCCGAGCAGCGAGAGGCAGGCCTTTGGCGTGATGGGAGGCCGTACTGGGTGCTCGTGCAGCAGAACCAGCACACCTGGTGAAGGGAGCAACGCGGCAACTCTGGGAATGGGCGAACCGCAGGTGGTTCGGGGTGCGCTCCGTTCCTCGTAGGGGGAGTCTAGGGCGGTCAATGACAGTCCCCAAGCTGCCTACGGACGAGACGGTCAGAGCAAGGCCAGTGAGTGCCGTGGTGTACAACGCGTATCGACCGGGGTGTCCCGGCCCACAGCACCTAGATGGCGCTGTTGGGCACCAAGTAGAGGTCTTGTTCGGGATGGCCCGGCTTCCCGTTCCACAGCAGTGGGAGCAGCGGCTGAACCACCATCTTCCCTGTGACTGACCGATCTGGACAAGCCAGAGGCACCACCTCGCAACAGCAGTTATCTTCCTGGGCCCCCTCTGTCCGTTACACCCCAGTTCCTGGGCTCAGGTAGTGCCCCCCGCCCCCACCCTCCAGGGCATCCAACCTGGGATGCTTGTTGCTGCCCCTCCCTGTCTCTCGGGCCCCTCTGCGCCCTATCCCACATGTTGAGATGGGTGGCTTGCTGCCTCAGCGGGACAGGAATTCAGGCCGTACTCAGCGAATGAGGGCTTAGCTATTAGGCACAAGCTGCCAGCGTCTTACCTTACCGAGGGGTGAATCCCATGAGCATTATTAGCTGTCCAGAGCCTGAGTGTCAGCAGCAGGTTTCCGATTCAGCGACCACCTGTCCCCGCTGTGGATGTCCCATCACTGGAGCACGCCCTACAGCTTCGAAGGGCAACTCCCCTCGCGCTACGCCAGTGGAGCTTACCGGCAAGGAGTGGAAAGCACTCAGGGTGGTAGGCACCTTCATGCTCATTCTTGGGCTGATGGGGCTCGTTGGGGCAAAGAACGGAGACTCCCCCTTCTCATCGTTCCTTGCTGTGGCAGGTGGGCTCCTCTACCTTGTGGCTAGGGCCGGCGCCTGGTGGAACCATGGTTGATCCCCGAGGGCAGAGCTAGGGGCCGATAGAAGGCCAACCCCCATCCATGGCCCTCTAGCTCTTCCTCGGCAGAATCATGGCACATCATATAGCGTCCTGACCGCAGCCTCAGCTACCCCAGTGTTCGGGCCGAGACTTCGGCCCCCGTAGCTTTATCCTAGCCGCCTCCAGAGCGCTCGCCAGCCGCCCATAGGAGCTTCTGGAGTGCCACTTAACCATCCGAACAGTCGGTATCCAGGCCCCTTGGGAGCCAGGAGAGCGCATGCGGACCTGTAGAGGGCGGCGGCTCTGCGCCACGATCTGGCAGACTTGGGCCCGGTGGTTACAACTGGTAGGGCTTCGGGGTACCCCGCGTGCAGAGATGGGTGCTCTGCCGCCCTCGGCACCCTCCTCCCTCATGGACAGGTACACCAGGCCGCTTCCCTCTAGCCAATCCTCAACGTTAGCCGTGCCGAACCTGACTTCGGGTCAGCACGATCCCCTGAGGAGTTCAGAGCCTGGGTTCCGAGGGCACGCCTAGAGCGCCGTGACCACGGGGTTGCTCGATGCAGCCAGGAAGGTAGATGGGGTCGACCCGCGACCTCAGCTTCCCCGTATGGGAAGACGGATTGGGCCCTCCCATCGTGTTTCTGCTTGGCGGCAAGGTGGGGAACAGGGTACACGAATCCGATATCACCTCGGCGGGACCCACCGCGGCACAGGTCTCAGCAGCCCTCTAGGGATCTCAGGATCGCTGGATGGCCCAGCAGTGCGGGTCGAATCACTCTTCTGCGAGGAGGACACCCTATGCTGGAGACCCCCAATGCCATGCCCTTCGGCTCAGCTTGAAGCTTGCCCTCAGGTCCCTCCGTTAGGGCAGCCGCATAGGTTCGGCCTGACTCCCAAACCGACGCCCAACCGCGCCTGCGCCCGATCGGCTCGCATTCCCCACCTCTTGCTCTCCAGCCCATTGGCGCTGATGGGTCCTCTGCCGCCAAAGCCCTCCTGAGGAGCCAAGGACCGCGCGCCTCAGACCACGACCTACCAGAGCTAGGGCCGCAATGACAGGCCGCCTCCGTAACCATCGTCCGTACCTCTGACACGGCCACAGACCGGTCATCAGAGCCGTAGCGTTCGGCGATGCCTCCATGGGCCAGAGCATCCGCCCCTAGGGCCGCCTCCCTGTCGCCTCAGCCCATGTTACCGAGGGGTTCGGGGACAGAGCGGCCTCGCCCCTACCTCGACGCCCTTGGCGCCAAGGGCCGCGATGGAGGTGCAGGACCAGTGGACGGCCCCGCCTTCTGCGCACGGGAGGATTCCACGAGGCGCCGTCGACTGGGGCGGCGGCAGAATCCAGACTAGCGCCCGCCAGCATGGCCCAGAAGGTAGCCTAGTCCGGGTCAGTCCGATGCCTGTGCCTCGGACCGGGATGATGGCTTGGCTGACCGCGGCCGTCAGCTTTGTGGTCCTCGTCAATGGCATGGATGTGTACCTTAACCTAACTGCGCTGAAAGGGCACCCGTATGATTCCCTTGCCAACCGGTGGAGCCCATGACTGGAAGCTCTGAGCGCCGTTGGTTATCTCACTGCATACTACGCTGCCTGGAGGGTAGCGGCCCGGTTACTCCTTGGCGTTGGCATGGGTGGAACCAAGGCCCACGAATGCTGGGCCAGGCGTAGGCACTGGAGCACCCTGGTGCTCCTATAGCCCCTCGCTTCTGAAACAGCCATTGAGCCGATCAAGTCCGAGGCGGCCCTACGCATGGGGCTGATAGAAGCTGAGCTGGTGCTTGTTGGTAGTGTTCTGGGCTTCCTAGGATGGCAGCGGACTGTGCGCAGCCATGGGCGTGGACTGGCTCTTGCCATTTTGCGCACCCTCTCCCCGGTTGCGGTGCTGCTGTCTGGCCTAGCCATGGCTCTGAGCAACCTAGGGTCCTAGAAACGCGGCCCAAAAGGGCAGCAGTACACCCAAGCAAGCCCAGCGGTTAGTGCACCGGGCTCACTAAGTGGTACGACCTATGGGGCTTGGTTGGCTGTGCTGCGGCCCTACTCGGCCAGACTTCTAGAGACCATCGGCAGCCTGGTGCTAGTGACTCTTCTGTCTTGTGTACTCATCACGGGGATACGGAGGCAAAACCCGCGCCGAGCCATCATCGGTGTATGGCGGCCAGCATCGCTGGAGGGGAGACCTACCTGGAGCTTCAGTGAAGACGGGCGATGAGTTCAGACCGGTGGTCCCATGGGGGGTCATCCGGGAACCTATTCGTGGGTGACCGACTGGACCCTCATCATCAACGGCGATGAGTATGGGGTGAGTCTCGAAGGGGACAATCTGGAGCTTCAGTGGCGTGAACTATCAGGTGTGACTTATACGTTCGTTGGGGAGGAGTGGTTGCGGAAGTTGCGGGGCTCGACGGGAACAAGAGCGTACCTGCTAGGCTGTTCTGCCTTAGCGAGAACTGATGACGCCTCTGCAATGGAGCACTGCATTTCGCCGGATTCGTGCTCCTAGTGGTGCGTCACAGTAGTATTGCTGGATAGAGATGCTTCAGCTTGATGCGAGCGTCGGCGGTGGTGAAGCGCCACTCGATCCGGGCCTTGGCTTGGTTGCGCTCTTGCTGCCAGGCGTCGACCTCCTGCTCTAGCAGAGCGGCGGAGGGAAGGCGTCGGTCCAGGCAATGGCGGGCGAGGATGCTGAGTTCCGTCTCCGCCATGTTCAGCCAGCTCCCGTGCTTGGGGATGTAGTGGATCTCCAGCCTCTGGGCCAGGCGTTGGGCCTCTTCGGGAGCGAAGGCTTCGTAGAGGCTGGCCGGGCCATGGGTGTTGAGGTTGTCCATCACCAGCACGATCCGCTCCGCTTCCGGGTAGTGGACATCCACCAGCTCGCGGATCGCCTGGGCCCAGTCCGCTCGGATGCGGCGCTCGGTCACCTGGACCCGGCGCCAGCCGCGTAAAGGCTCGAAGAAGAGGAAGAGGTCGGCCGTGCCCTCTCGCACGTACTCGTAGTCCTCTCGCCGAGGCCGCCCCGGCTTCGGCGGCGAAGGCTCTCGCATCGCACTGGGGAGCTGTTTGCTAGCTTCATCCATGCAGACCTGAGGGACGCGCGGGTCGTAGGGACGAGTGTAGACCTCCCGCACGTCTTCCATCCGCCAGACGAACTCGGCGTTCTGCTTGGGGGGAATACACCAGCGTTCCACTAACCAAGGCTTCAGTGTGTTTCTTGAGCGTGCGACGCACGGTCTCGTGGGAGAGGGAGTCGCTGTAGCCCAACTCCACCATCTGGTGGGCCAGCAGCCTTAGGGTCCACTGCCGCCGTCCCTGAGGAGCGGGGCTGCAGGCCAAGGCGAGAAGATGAGCCTCCTGAGCCCCGTCCAGGCTCCGGGGCCGGGTCCGCTTCAGCGGTCGACGCTCCAGAGCGGCGCTCAGGCCCTCCTGAGAGAAGCGCTGACGCACGCGCTCCACGGTGGCGCGGCTCACCTCCACGGCTTCGGCGATGGCGCAGTCCGACCACGCTGGCCCCTGAGGACCGCTGTCCGCCTTGAGCAGGATTCGACCATGAGTCAGGGTTCGGGCTGCCGCTTGGCCTTGCTGAGTCACCGCCTCCAGCAACTCCCGTTGCTCGGGAGCCAGGGATACTACATATCGTCGTTGTATGGGGCCCTCCTGAGGCCCCGGGCGGGGGCTCACCTCAGTATCGGTCCATGCCCCGTATTCCTGCAATACCTGTGTGACGTACCACTAGCACGTGCCACTCCCTATTGAAGGGTGATGCCGTGGATCTGGGTCTTCCTCAAGACCCTGCCCTTGGTGGCCCCTACCCTCTTCCCGGGGGTCTTCAGCAGCTCGGCTACAGCGCCACCCTCACTCCTGAGAACCGCTTGCGCTTCACCTGCGCCCGCTGGCCAGCGTTCAATGGAATCACCATAAGCCCAGCCCAGTTCGAGGGTCAGGTCCTGGACACCGACGCAGACCTCTTTGAGTTCGTGGACAAGCTAGAGGCTGTACCCACCCAAGTTCCTCGGAGTCAGCCCGGAGCTTACGCACAGAAGGAGAGCATGGATGAAGTGGATCAAGTTCGTCAGCCACGGACACCTTATCTATATCGAACTCCAGCAGGTAAGGTGCACCTTCGACCGCGTTGGAAGCGCGGACGATTCCTCCAGGATCGAGATATACCAGAGGGAGGCAGTCTTCACCATCGACCCTAAGAAGACACCCATTGCTGACCTGATCGAGCAGTTCGAGGTGTTCATCTGCAGCCCTGGCACGGCGATGCTTGACTGGACCGGCATCTAGGGTGTGCTGCGATGCCCCCGTGCTAAGGTGCGGGGGTGTCCACTCCTGGAAGGAGTATGTCATGGTCACTGTTGCGGAGCGGCTGGACGGGGTGCAGAAGCGCGCTGTGGAGGTGCCGGAGGGACGGCGGCGGGAGAAGCTCCAGTACGAGAAGGGCCTGGAGGAAGCTCAACGCTGGAGGAATGAGAGTGCTGCGGAAGTAGCCCAGGTGAGGATGGACCAGACGAGAAGCTACTTAGCCTCCTTGGAGGAGCTGACTGGCCTGGTGAAGGACTTGGGGGCTGACTACAGGAGAGAGCACGGGGGTGTCAGTGGCTACTAGCTGAGGCTGATGGTAGTGGTGCTTGTGTGAGGGCTCCCTTGCCTCTATGTGGGGAGTCCTCCTCTATAGGGCAGGGAGTCTCTGGGAGCGCGGGGAGCGGAACTGCCGGGGAAAGGACCCTTTCCCCGGCAGGGGTTAGGGGCAAGGCATTGGAGCGGCAGCGAGGGAGGGGGTGGGGCGCGCAGAAACGGCCCAGGCGGTTAGGTTGGGGGTGGGCGGGCCAAGGGACAGAAGGGAGCCCCAGAGCAACGCGATGGGACTCCTTGCGCGTCTGGGGCCTGAGCTGTCGGGTCGCGTTGCCTGCCGTCGGTGGTGAAGGGGGTTGGGCCGGAGTGCGCGCCAGTATGTCTCACCCATCACCTTACGGGGGTCCACACTTGCCCTGACGCGGCGTAAGACACCAGCCGGCCCCAGTTGCTATCGAAGTTGGACTCCGCAAGCACTAACTCGTCACGGGGTGAGAGCGCCAAGGCTTTCACCACCAGACGCCTCTGAAGGCCCAACGACAGTGACGGGCTCGGGGGCCGTGCTTGGTCACTCATCATCGATAATGAACCACGGCCATCCACCACATACACATCACCACCGCCCACGAAGTACACAGATCCCTTGCCATCCACGGCCATTGCCTCTGGTGCCGGTTGAAGGAATTTCCTGGACCTCACAACCGTCCATTGGCCTGATGGAGTACGCACCGAGATCTCTGACGCAGACCGGCCAATAACCAACCTGCCGCTCTTGTCCACCGAGATAGATGTAGCTCCATCTGCACCACCAACGACTCCCCAAGAGCCATCGGGGGTTCGTCTGAGGACACTCCCTTCCTCGCCCTCGGCAATGTACAGGGCTCCCTGTTGATCACAAACCATATCAGCCACGCCTTTTGGGCTTCTGTTAGGCTGGATGACCGTCCATTGCCCGTCTGCTTTTCGGGCTTGAATGCGCCACTGGGACGTGACATCAGCCACATACATGTCGCCGGAGGGCGACACTGCTATCTGCCTAGGTTGGTTCACCTGACCAACACCCTCGCCGCTCGATGCTAATAGGCTCCACTCGCCACTAGGGCTGCGTCTCCACACAGCCGAACCCTCCTGATCCGCAACTAACAGTGATCCATCAACGCTCACACAGAGGTCAGCCACATGGACACACCAACCGGGAGGTATGACTACTTGCTTGGTCCACTGTCGCGATGCAGTGGGACTGGTCACCAAGCATGAGTAGGGCGGTGGACCCGGTTTCTCTGGGTCCCATGCCCACCGCGTGGAGTACAGCGTGTCGGCGCTGGCAGCGATGCAACTGAAGATCGAGTCCGATGGCGTGACTGAAGATGCGCCCGTCTGAGTGTCATATGTTGTCAGCACACTTCCCTCGGCTTCGGAATCCACCTGGCAGTAGAGCACCCCCTTCGGGCCCACCGCCAGGCTCTCCATGCGGGGAAACTGCACAGTACTCTTCGGGGTTGATGGAAACTGAGACCAGACTCCATCGGTGCCCAGACGCCACGCCCCATCGTCCCTCCACAGGTAGAGACGACCTTGTGCGTCAGCAGCAATTGCGTCGCCCCTATGGCCCTGCCCATTGCTGCAATCAACCCACTTCCCCTTCGCGGTTCGTTTGGCAACCTGCCCGCCACCGCTCACAAACACGGTGCCGTCAGGGCCAGCAGCGATACTCTTAGCATATGGACTGCAGCCGTAGGATTTCCAGGACCACCTCCCCGCTGCGTCGCGTGTGCCTTCGAAGATCACCGAATGGGAGTAGGCGTCAGGACCTGCCAATGGTGCTAAGAGGTCAGGGGCGCAGCACAGGACCAGGAGTTTCCCACTGGGTGATACGGCTACAGACATGGGGGTCTGGCAGTGGGAGATCAGCTCCCACTGACCATTTGGATGTCGCACCAGCAGACGACCCATCGGGTACACCAGGGGGTCTCCGACGACACACGTCGTGTAGCCGTGCAGATCAACGACGTAGAGGTCGCCATTCGAAGCGAGCGCCATGCTCTGGGGCCTGTAGAGCACCCCGGTGGGCTCCGGTGTGAGGACAGTTCCCTCCTTTCCGGTGTCACTAGTTCTGGCTGAAGCCACCTCCTTCGTCGTCGCCTTCTTCGCTGGGGCACGAATTCCTGACGAAGCAGCACTACAGTTACTGCTGGCCGCCAACCATGCTGCCACAAGCAGCAGCAGACACATGACGAACTGCTGGCAGGCGGAACTCGAAGCAGTGCCCAGCCCGAAGCATGTCCGTCCACCGACGACCACCCGCAAGCGTAGATTCATCGTGCTCCTTCCAGCAGTCCAGCTTTTCGGCTCGCTCTGCACACCTTCTCCCCAAGGACTGCTTCCCTGGTAGAGGTGTTCAATAGCAGGCTGGCCTGTCCTGCAGTGTCAGCAGACTGCTGCTGGCAGTACCGTGCGAAGGAACTAGCCAGCTTCCAAGGAAACCAGGGCGTAAGCGGGCCGAGAAGCGGTGCAGAGAGAGGGGCCAGGAGCCGATATGGAGCGGATCAGGCAGTGGTTGTACTGGAGGGCGCACAAAGAGGAACTGCTCATCAAGGACCCAGAGGAGTTCTCCACCGCTCCCTGTAAGGTCTGGGCCTTTCGTTGCCACCGATGCAGTTGCTTCCTGTTCCTAGACGGTATGCAGGGACAACGGGATGTGACCAGAGGTTTGGCGAGGGCCAGATGGGAGAGCGTGAGGATCATTGGGTGTCCCCCCATTTGGCACTGCCCCTCCTGCGTTGAAGCGTATCTAGAGGACGAGGACGGGTACCGGACCAAACACTGTGGCATCTTCTACCCCCTCGACATGAACGAAGACGAGGAAGCATCACCCAACGAGCGGTAGCCTGCCACTGGGAGACCTAAGCGGCTACCAGCAGGGCCAATGGCGGCGCTGCTAGTGTGAGGACTCCCCTGTTTCTATGTGGGGAGTCACCTTCTGTCAGGCAGGAAGGCTTCTCTTCTGTGTAAGGAGTCTCTTCGGGTGGCGGGGGCGGAACTGCCGGGGGAACGGTTCTTCCCCCGGCAGGAGTTAGGGGCAGGGTACTGGAGCGGCAACAAGGTATGGGGTGGGGCCCGCAAGAACGGCCCAGGACTCAGGCGTTGAGGTGTGGCAGCCAGAGGACAGCAAGGAGCCCCGCCGCGATGCTCTGGGACTCCTGGGTGGGTGTAGTGCCTGGGATGCCGGGTCGCGCTGCTCCTCGTCGTCAGGCTAGTGGGGGCCGGCAGCGAGGATAGCTTGGCCGTGGGGCGCGCCTACCCCGCCGCCATCACCTTCCCGCCACGACACCAGCCCGACGATGGAGAGCAGCGAGGGGAAGCAACCCGAAGAGCGCCAGCCAGAGGGTGCCAGGCTCGGGAGCAGTTCTAATGACTAGCTGCACCCCATCGAACAAGACGTATCCTCCATCGGGTCCTCCCGCATCGGGGAGGGCGATGATTGACAGCTCCTTCCCTGCTCTTGAGGCCAGAGACTGAGCGGGCAGCAAGAAGGCGAGTGGTCCTGAGCCTGTTAGGGGAACCGGGTAGTTGCCTAGTGGGCCACCCCAGGGAGTAGTGATCTCTTCTGGATAGGTGAAGGGCCCACGGTTGAGCAGGTCATGGATGTAGTCGCTGGCCTCCACCAATCCCACGCTGAAGTAGTCCGCGCCCCAAGCGTAGTAGCTCGGAGTCACAAGAGTCGCCTCAGAGATCCCCTTCCCGGTGAGGTCTAGCGTCGACAAGTCGAAGCTAATGAAGCCGAAGACCACACCGTTCCGGGTCTGGCTGGTAGTGAACCCACTCCCCAGATAGGGTTCCATGCCACGGGTGGCACCGATACTCCCCGAGCCTACGGGATCGAAAGTCTGGGCTTTGGCGATGGGGCATAGAACCAGAAGTAGCGATAGCAGCACTCCTCGCGTTCCCATGGTCGTTCCTCCTGGATGGCAGAGTGGTACGTCTGGCCGGCACAAGACGGCAGAGTCGTCGCTTGTTCTACCGCACAGGCTATAGACTGGTGTTTCCCCGGTCCCAGGTGAACTCCCTCCGGCGGCGCGCCAAGTTTTCTACTCTAGCCCTGCGATGTGCCTAGCCGATGCAAAGGAGACTTGTCGACGAGGCGCATCACGCACGATTTGGAGGAAGTGAAATGGCATGCATCAACCTTCACGGCGACGACTTTGGCCGTTGGGCCTTCATGCTTCTTGGGCGGTCAGCCGGGGAAAGGGTCCTTTCACCGGCAGAGAGAGGGGCAGAGGCTTGGGGTGGGGAGGGGCGTAGGGCCGAAGTGCGCGTCCCTTCGCTCAGCCGAAAGCTAGGATACCTATAGCAGGAGTCTTCTCGTGTGGGAGGGAAGGCAGACCAGCATACCTCACTTAGATCCCCCAGAAGAGAGAAGGCTGGAATGCGCGCGAGTGGGATTCGTCTTGGTTTCACCCTGTTCTGTTGGTTGGTTCTGGCCTCTGGTCTGGAGGCCCAGACCTTCTCCGCCGTCGAGACTGGTGGCGTTGGGGTGGACTCGCAAGGTTTCGCGGGCCAGTCCCAGAGCCCAGGAGGGTTCGGCTCATGGCACATGTGGCGCTCCATAGGGCAGAGTTTTGGTTATGTGTTCTTTGACCTGAGCACTCTGACCGTCCCCTTGGGGTCAGTAGACGAGGTTACCCTCACCCTGACGACCGCTCACCTTCAAGGAGAGGACCTGATGATCACCATCTGGACCAACCCCGTTTCACCTGACGGGAGCCTCCTTGACCACTATGCGGGCTACGACTTCTTCACCCCTGGAATGCAGATC
>DASXUI010000319.1:0-38712 GCA_036504955.1 Armatimonadota bacterium | reverse complement strand
AGAAAGCTCGAGCGCATGGCTTAGGGGCTGTTCTGTCTACCTGGGGGCCCGGGCAAGGAGCGCGCCTGCCGCGGCCATACCCAGTCCGTTAGGGGCCCAGGCGGCCAGCAGGGGAGGCACGAGCCCATTGCCGCCCAGGATGTGCATGTAGGCCGTGAACATGTAGAATACGAAGATCACGATGATACTCAGACCAAGGCCGAGGGAGCTGCTGCCCCGATGTGGCCGGAGCCCCAGGGGCGCGCCCAGGAGGGCGAACACCAGGCTGGTGAAGGGCAGCGAGAGCTTGTGGTACAGCTTCACTTCCCACTCGCGCGTGGGGAGCCCCTCCGCCTGCTGCTGTTGGATGAACTGCTGAAGCTCCCGGAAGTTCATCTCCTCCGGCTTCTTCTGCTGGCGCTGTCGAACCTGCTCCGGCGTCTGCCCGAGCGAGATAACCTGCTCCTGGAAAGTGCTGCCGATGCCTTGCTTTTGGGGCAGGTAGCTTTTTCCACTCCGGAATCGCCAGTTGCCGGCGTTGTCGTAGGTTGCCTCGTCGGCGGTCACGATGAGCTCCGGCTGCCCGGATCGATACCGAATGAAGGTGACCCACCGCATCACATTGCGGTCCGGGTCCACCTTGCTCGCCGACAGTATCTGAGTGAGCTCCCCCGATTCATAGGACGGCAGAATCACCGCCTGGTTCCTCGTGCCGGGCCGAATCTTCTCCAGCAGGGCCACGGCCTCCCTGGAGGTCCACGGCACCAGCCGCTCGTTGAACTCGTAGGTGAGCACCACTACCAGCATCGAGAACAGCACGATGGGGACCAGGATGCGCGCGAGGCTGATTCCGGAGGCGAGCATCGCCACCAGCTCGCTCTCTCCGGATAGACGGCCAAAGCTGAGGAGCGTGCTCAACAGCATCGCCATGGGGAAAGTGAGCACCACGATACCGGGGAGCTTGTAGAGGAACAGCAGGCCGACCTGGCTCAGTGGGGTGCCCTGGGACGCCAGGCGCACCAGCTCGAAGAGCGCCTGGATTCCCAGCATGATGGCAGAAAAGGCGCCCACCCCCCAGAGGAAGGGCAGCACCAACTCCTTCAGCACGTAGCCATCCACGAGGGCCGGCCGCAGGCGAAGCGCTCGGGGCGCTCCCGCGGCGTTGGGAGGCCCGCCGGGCGTGGTCCTGTCCTGGTAATCCGAGGTTCGAGGGCTCATAGCCGGAAGCGCTCCCCAAGGTACCGCTCCCGGGCCACAGGGTCGCGCACCAACTCCTCCGACACGCCGGAGGTCAGAATCCGGCCGGAGTCCATGATGTACGCGCGGTCGGTGATCGCAAGGGTCTCGCGGACGTTGTGGTCAGTGATGAGGACCCCGATGTTCCTGGACTTGAGGTGGAGGACTAGCTCCTGTATGTCATGGACCGCGATGGGGTCCACTCCGGTGAAGGGCTCGTCCAGGAGGATGAAGGCGGGTTCCGTGGCCAGCGTCCGGGCGATCTCCACGCGCCGTCGCTCCCCGCCGGAGAGGGTCTGCCCAAGCTGCCTCCGCACGCTGGTCAGGTTGAGCTCGGTGAGCAGGCGCTCCAGCCGCTGCTTCTGCTCCACCGGGGGGAGGGCCTGCATCTCCAGAACCAGGCGGAGGTTGTCCTCGACCGAGAGCTTGCGGAAGACGGAGTTCTCTTGAGCGAGGTACCCAATCCCAGCGCGTGCCCGGCGATAGATGGGGAGGTGGGTGATGTCCTCACCATCCAGCATCACCCTACCGGAGTTCGGGCGCACCAGGCCCACCACCATGTAGAAGCTGGTGGTCTTGCCTGCGCCGTTGGGACCCAAGAGGCCTACCACCTCGCCCTGGGTCACGGTGAAGGAGACGTCATCCACAGCCACGCGGCCCCGGTACGTTTTGCGCAGATGGTCAGTGGCTAGCTCCAAGGCGGCTCCTGTGTAATCCAAGGACCTCTGTGTTGGGAATCCGCAGGGCGCCCGACGCGCTTGCGTGCCGGGTTTCGCGCGGGCACCCACTGAGTGCCTGTAGAGAAAGCAGGCAAGGGTGTTACAACCGCCCCTGTCCGTGCCCCCGCCCAGTGTTCCTGCCCAGGGGAGTTCCTATCCTTTGGACTTCGGCTTCTGTGGGGTGGTTACGTTGGCCTCCACCTGAGAACCGGACGGAGGCAGGCCCTCTATCGTGCCGTCCTTCAGGTTGACCGTGAGCGACTCCAGGTTCCTGAGCGTGAACACGGCTGCCTTGGTGGTCGCGTCAAACTTGGTCACCGACGCATGGCCCTGGAAGCGGGCCTCGCCCGTGGCGTGGTTCAGGACGGCCTGATCGGAGGATCCGGTCAGGGTTGAGCCATCGCCAAGACGCGCTTCAACCTGCACTCCGCCGCTCAGGACTGACTGGTCCTTGGCCCGAGTGTAGGTGAAGGTCTGGCCGGAGAAGGTGGCGGTTGGCTCCGGGTTGGGGGAGCCCTTCTTGGCAGCCAGCTTCGCGACGAAGTGTACGGGACCGGCAGCGGTTGCCCGGTCTAGGCGCTGCCCCGCGGCGAGCAGGAAGTCCACTCGCGGCGCGGTGGCGGTGCCGCGGTCTGAGACCAGCTTCACGTTGCCGATGGCCTGGACTTCGGTACCGGCGCCCTTGGCTTTGCCCGCCGGTAGGGCTCTGAAACGGCTGGCGGTGACCGTGAAACCCTTGCCGGTCATGGTTGGCGCGTCGGCTTGGGGCGCGGACACCGCCAGGGGCGCCAGCGTGAGGGCCAGAAGCCCTGTCGCCGTGGCAAGAGCGCGGTGAGACCTCGTCATTGTCCAGCACCTCGTGCTTCGGAAGAGCCGCCCTGTCCGGAACTCCGCGCGGCGGGAGGCTGCCCTGTCATTGACCAGGAGCCGTCCTTAGTGTTGACCTGAAGCGCGCCCCCACTCAGCTTAACGCCCCCCAGGTCGAAGGTGGCGCCCTGGTTGGCCGCGATCTGGCCGCTGGCCGCATCCCAGGTAGCAGAGGAGGCAACGAACGAACGCGTTCCATCGGCGGAGCGGCCGGTGACGCCGCCGAGAAGGGTGAGCTTCTGGGTCTCCTGGTTCGCGAGCAGACGAGCCGCGCGGCAGCTCCAGGCGAGCGCTCCATTGCTGTAGAGTTTGCAGGTGGCGCCGGCCATCTCGGCCGTCTTGGAGCTTCGCCTAAGGGTCAGGCGTTGAGCGGAAGCGGTCCAGAGAGGCTTGCCCTGTGCGTCGTACTGCGTGGTGACCGAGTTCTTCTGGGTCACTACGGCCGACGCGCCGGCGGGCTCCTGCCGTTCCGAGCCTTGTGGCTCGGGCCTTCCGCCCCCACAGCCGAGGATGCTCAAGGGCAACAAGCATAGCGGCACGGCACGGGCGAGCGTCCGCCATTCCTTGGGGCCTCGCGGGCGCCGATGCCGCCTTCCGCCGGGCCCAGATCCTGTAGCTGAACAGCCGGCAACCTGATGTGCTACGGTCACGAGGTCCTCCGCCCGGCGATGCGCGCGCCCGGTCGCGGGGGTCCAGTCCCAAGGGGGCGTCTGGCCCGCGATGTGGGCGAGGGAGCCGACCGCCGCACTACCCGCAGGCTTCCGCTACGAAGTTGGCTGGTGTCTTCTCGGCCGCTCGAGGGCGTGTATCGAACTCCTCGCGCGACCCAGCCAGCTCGCGGGGCAGGGCCCTTGGGGGAGCCGTTCCGGCCGGCAGCCCTGGTAGGCGCGGAACCGCGTCTACGCTCCGGGCTTTGCCGCCCTGGCCTTGGCTTTGGCCGGTCCGTTGGGACTCACGATCACGCCGTCGAAGACCGCGGCGTTGCTCTGCACCTGGCAGTTCGCGCCCACGATGCAGCGGTCCAGCATAGTGTTACGCATCACCACGGCGCCGGACCATAGGATACTGCGGCGCACGGTGGCTCCCTCTTCCACCACACAACCGTCACCAAGTACCGAATCATCTGACACCTTGGCGCCGGCCTCGATTCGGCAGTTGTTGCCGATCACCACCGGATAGCCCACTTCGGCAGTGGGATGGATGTCCACATTGTCGCCCATCCAGACGAACCGGCGCTGCTCCGCGAAGGGGAACCGCACGCCCACGCGGCCACCCAGGGCATCCAGGTGGGTCTGGCGGTACTGCTCCAGGTGGCCCACATCGCTCCAGTAGCTTGCGGTCAGGTATCCAAAGAAGGCCTTCTTGAGCTGGAGCAGCTTCGGGAAGACGTGCATCCCAAAGTCATAGACCTCGTTGTTGGGAATGAGGTCCAGCACTTCGGGCTCGAAGACATAGATGCCCGTGTTGGCGGAGTTGGAGAAGATGGCCTCGCTCTTGGGCTTCTCTAGGAACCGGGTGATACGGCCGCGCTCGTTGGTGAGCGCGATGCCGAACTGGGAGGGGTCCTCCACCAGCGATAGAGCGATGGTGGCTACCGCGCGGTTCTTCTTGTGGAACTGAAGGAGCTTGGTCAGGTCCAGGTCGCAGAGGTCATCGCCGCCGACCACCATGAAGGTGTCGTGGAAGTGAGCGGCCACCCGCTTGACGCCGCCCGCGGTACCCCAGAGACGCTCCTCTTCGGAGTAGTGAATCTTCACGCCCAGCCGGGAACCATCGCCAAAGTAATCCCGAATCATATGACCCAGGTAGTGGATGTTCACCACGATCTCGTCCACGCCGTGGTCTCTTAGAAGCTCCACGATGTGCTCCATGACCGGCTTATTGATGATGGGGACGAGGGGTTTGGGGAGGTTTCGAGTGAGGGGCTCCAGGCGTGAACCCACGCCCGCGGCCAGGATCATAGCCTTCATGCGGTGTACTCCGCCAGCGCCTGGCACACGTGGTCCAGAGCGCTCGGGGGAAGCTCCGGGTAGACCGGAAGAGAGAGCACTTCGGCGCTGGCGCGCTCGCTCTCCGGCAGATCACCAGGCCTGTATCCAAGGTGCGCGAAGACGGGCTGAAGGTGCAGGGGGGAGGGATAGTAAACGCCTGACTGAATGCCCCTGCTCTCGAGGTGCGCCCTAAGCCTGGCACGGTCGGGGGTTCGCAAAGTGTAGTGATGGAACACGTGGTAGGCCTGGGGGCTAACGCCCGGCGGCGTTACGCAGTAGTTCCCCTTCAGCGCCTGAGTGTAGCGATCGGCATGGTAGCGTCGGCGCTCGTTCCAGTCCTGGAGCCTGGAGAGCTTCACGCGCAGCAGCGCCGCCTGGATCTCGTCCAGACGGCTGTTGTAGCCCAGCATGCCATACTTGTAGGAGCCTCCGCTGCCGTGGAAGCGAAGCATGCGCGCCTTCTCGGCAATGTCGTTGGCGTGGCAAACCATCATTCCCGCGTCCCCGCAGCTCCCCAGGTTCTTGGTGGGGTAGAAGCTGAGGCCCGCGGCCGCACCGAAGCTACCGGTGGCGCGGCCGTCCCACCTGGCGCCTATCGCCTGCGCGTTGTCCTCCACCAGAGCGACGCCACACCGCTCCGCCAGAGCGCATAGAGCGGTCATGTCGGCGGGCTGCCCGTAGAGGTGGACCGGCAGGATGGCCGCGGTCTGGGAGGTGACGCGAGACGCGGCGGAGCGGGGATCCAGGTTGAAGGTCCTAGGGTCGATGTCCGCGAAAACGGGCGTCGCGCCGACCATGGAGATCGCCTCGGCGGTGGCGAAGAAGGTGAAGGGGGTGGTGATCACCTCGTCGCCAGGCCCGATGTCCAGGGCGCGTAGGGCGATCACCAAGGCATCGGTGCCATTAGCCACACCGACACCCCTATCGCATCCGCAGAGCGACGCGATCTCGGCCTCCAGGGCAGTTACCTCGTTGCCAAGTATGAACTGTCCACTCTCAAGTACGGAGAGCGCGGCCGAGTCGAGCTCAGCTTTGAGGGACTGGTACTGGGCGCGGGGGTCGCCCATGGGAACCCGGACTGTAGTCAAAGGCGCTCTCATCCACCCGTGCAGGCGACCGGATGCTCCTGCGGGACAGGCTGGGTAACCCACTTAGGCTCTGAGTCGGGGGGAGCCGTTCGACTCTGCCTGTGCCCGGCACTCTGACCTGGGGTGCCGCCGGAGATGCCGTGACCGGGCCACTAAGGGAGAAGGTGCTCCTCCTCCGTAGGGAGGAGTCACCGCCATTATACCACCCATGCCTGCTGGACTCCAAGCTGAAGAGACTGCCGCCCTAGAGCGACGCCTCCGCGCCCGCTACCCCCTTCGGGAGGTTCAGTGCCGGGTGGGCGGGCGCACCTGGACTCTTCTGAAGCCCGCCGAAGTGGTGCTCACGTCGGCTACCGACCCCGACGCGATCCCCTTCTGGATGGACCTGTGGGACTCCAGCCTTCTTCTGGCGGAGTACCTGTGGGAGCGACGAGGGGTGCTGCCGCCTTCGATCCTCGATCTTGGCTGCGGGCTGGGACTGGCCGGCCTCGTAGCGGCGGAGGCCGGCGCCTGGGCAGTAGCGACCGACCTGTTCCCGGAAGCCCTGGAGTTCGCTCGGCTCAACGGCCTGCGCCACGGGGTAGACCTGCCCTGTTTCGCCTGCGACTGGCGCCGGTTCGCACTTCGGCGCCGCTTCGATCTGGTGGTGGGCGCCGACCTCCTCTATGAGCCCACCCTCCATGACGCGCTGGAGTCCGTGCTCCTAAGTGCCCTGGCGCCCGGTGGTCGCGCCGTGCTGGCCTGCCCCAGCCGCCGGTACGGCCTCCAGTTCGCGGCAGAACTGGAGGCGAAAGGGTGGGGTGTTAAGGTCGACTGCTTGGCTCGCGCCGGTGCCTCTGAGGTCGCGCTCTACGAGGCGGTTCCACCCACAGACCTGTGAGGGCTGGTCGAGGCGCGCTCAACGTCCGCTGCCGCGCGCCAGCAGCGTAGCCGCGTTCTGCCGGCCGAACGGGCAGACGGCAGCGGCGGGGTCGCAGTGCTGTGAGATGTGACGACCGGGGCACCTATGCCCAGGGGATCTGCCGCTGGTTGCTCGCCAGACCGCCGCGACCAAGGTGGTCACCCGCGAGGGCCCAGCCAGATCCACTGGGGAGCTCCGGCCGTCTAGTGGCCCTCGGGAAGCGTTAGGTCCAGCATTACGGCTTCGAGTTCCTCGGACGGCAGCTCCTCCTCATTCCCCACCATCTTGGCGAGCAACTGCTCCCCTAGCTCCCTGGCTCGGCTGATGGCCTCGTCACGGTTCTTGCCCTCCACGAAGCAGCCCGGTAGGGCGGGAATCGTGGCGTAGACACCGCCCGGATCCCCCGCCTCCAGGATGCAGGCCAAGCTTAGCACCTCTGCCAATCAGGCTCTCCCTTCACACAAAGAGAGGGGGGCGCGGCATTCGCGCCCCCCTTGCTTCAGCGAGTTAACGGGCCCGCGTGCCGGCGACCGGGTGGTCCGAGTCCTGCCTGAGTCGCGGCTACTTGTACTCCGGCGCGATGCTCGCCACGGCGGTATTGAACCTCGCCTGGGTCCACACCATGGGCTCCTCACCCTCGTTGACCCACATCTGCTTGGGAGTCATCGTCCTCTGTAGCTGCATCCACTGGGCGTGGGTATCCGCGAAGATCCAGTTGGCGCCCTTGTTGTGGGTCTGCATGTTGCCCAGAGGGCTGCGGAAGACACCCCCAATCCAGTCCGGATGGATGTCGGGGTGCCCCACGCGGCTCTCCCCGACCAGGATCAGGCCCGAGGGGTTCTTGAGCTCCCCCATGTCTCGTGGGCGGTTGACCTCGCCCCAGAGGGTGGGAATCCCCTCATGGAAGCAGGCGCCGTTCATTCCGTAGCTCACGGGCAGAAGCGGGCCGTCCATCTTGCCGTTGGGCTTGTACCACTGGTTGCTCTCGTCGCCCTTGACGTTGCCGCCGGTGCCGGGCGCGTTGTCCCAAGCGAAGTCGTTGGAGGGGCACTGCCACACGGCATCCGTCTTCAGGAACACGTGGACGGCGCGCTTCCAGTTCCAGCTTGACCCGTGGAAGGTGCCCCAACTCGTGGATGGGGTGGTATGGGTGGCGTCCGGCATGCGGACCATGGGGTAGCTATCGTCGTAGTTCCCCAGGTAGGTGTTCACCGCTATCCCAATCTGTTTGAGGTTGTTGAGGCAGCTGCTCTGCCGGGCCCTGTCGCGTGCCTTGGCAAAGACCGGGAAGAGGATCGCGGCCAGGATAGCGATGATGGCGATCACGACTAGCAGCTCGATCAAGGTGAAGGCTGCTGTACTGCGGGACCTGCGGACCACCATGGTAAGGGCCTCCTTGCGATGGGTCGTCCCTGCAGCTCACGGTTGCACGACACCGTGGCGAATCGGTGACATCTCCTTCGGCGGTCGGCTGGCTACTCCTCTATCAGCCCCTAATGCCAACGTGACGCTTGCCTCACCGGCGTCACAGGGGCGCCGGGAGGCTGCTAGCCGGACTCGGTGGGCCGCTGCTCGTCCTTCCAGCCCCTCATGCCCCCAGCCAAGGAGCTGACCCTGCCGTAGCCCATCTCCTGCAGGGTTCGGGCGGCGAGGGCGCTTCGAGACCCTCCGCCGCAGTAGCACACGATGGGGCGCTCTGGGTCGGTGGTCAGCTCGTCGATCTTGAGCTCCAGGAGTCCTCGGGGCAGGCTGATGGCTCCCGGTAGGTGCGCCTCCCTGAAGTCCTCGCCTTCGCGTACATCCAGCACGATGAGCTCCGGCTCCGAGGCCTTGCGACGCCCCAGCTCCTCGGCGGACACCTCAGCTACCTGCGTCTTCGCCTCGTCCACTATCTCTCGGAAGGTCCTGATGGCCATGGTCTCCTCTGGGCTTGCCGCGCGAACGCGCGTCCTAGGGCTGGGCGCGAAGGCGCCCTACCCCGCGCCATGCACAAGGCGCTCGCACGTCGTGCATGGCGCGGGCTTCCACACGCTCTCGTGGTAAATGCAGGCTAGGCGGTCGGCGCAAGCTACAACCCTGATGTAGCGCGCGAGGGGCTCGCGACCGCAAGGGAGGGTGCCGGGCGGGCGCATCCGTACCCGAGGCGGGGGAAGGGGGCGCTGGCCGGCGCCCCGAAGGTTCATGCGTGTCACGGGCTTGCTCCAAGGCCCGGCGCGCGGGCGATTCCACCGTGGGGAGCATTGAGTGAATGGAGGGGTAGGCGTAAGGATGCGTCAGGCGAAGGGGCAGTTCAAGGTGGGGCAGCACGGCTTCAACGTGTACGTTCTGCCCGGTGATGTCTGGTCTCGCTGGCCTCCGGACGCGGCTCTGAAGTTCGTTAGGGGCGTCCAGTCCGCTAGCGTGGGGTGGTACAACGGAGACATGAGGGCCGCCTACCACGAGTGGGCCCGGCAGGCGTCCGAGGAGGACCAGGAGCTAGGCAGGAAGGCCCTGTGGGAGCTCGTGGACGTCCGCGTCTAGCCCTGGCTTTGGCGCGTAAGTGTGAACCGGGGCCCGGGTTGCTGACACGCCCGGGCCCGCGCCCTTCAAAGCTACCAGCCCTCGGCAGAGGGCGTGGACCGGAAAGCGGGGGACATGGCTCTACCGAAGACCTATCGACTGCTCCGGGAGCGGTTCCCCGAGGTGGCCCAGGCGTACGAGCGGCTGGGCGAGGCCTGCGCGGAGGCTGGGCCCCTCGACGCCAAGAGCCAGCAGTTGGTGAAGCTAGCCCTGGCCATCGGCACCCGTTCGGAAGGCAGTGCTCACTCCCACGCGCGCCGCGCTCTGGCCGCCGGCGCCACCCGTGAGGAGTTGGAGCAGGTCGTCCTGTTGTCCATCACCTCGTTAGGTTTCGCCCCCGCCATGGCCGCCTGGACCTGGGTGAACGACATCCTGACCGAGCACTCGGAGGGTGTCTCCCAGGCCTAACCGGGGGCCTAGCGCGCGGCCCAGAACTGCTTCACCACCGAGACACCAAGAAGACCCACGCTGGGTCATTCCGTGCGCGCCGCTGTGCTCTCTGTGTCCACGCTCCAGGAATGGGCCTGTCTTGGCCTCTCCGAGCCTCCGGGACAGAGGGTCCAACCGCGGTAGACCCCTTCTGGCGAATCCTGGTGTCTTGGTGTATCGTGCGCGAACGCGCCACTCTGGCGTGTTCGCACGCGTCTCATGGTGGTGAGGCGGTATGAGGACGCTGGCTAGGTACTCGCCGCTTGGCTCTCGGCCGCGCTCTTCGCGGCTTGCGCCTCCCCCTCGCGGCTCAGCGTGTCCACCTCCTCTCGCGCCTCCTGCCGGTCGGCCTCCAGCCCTTCGTCGGGAGGGATCAGCCGGGGGTAGATGCGGCTGAGGACCACCAGCAGGCTCTTCGCCAGCGGAACCGCCACCACCACGCCCATCACGCCCCACAGCTCGCCCGCCACCACCATCGAGAAGACGCTGATGAGCGGGTGCAGTCCCACGTGCCCGCCAACCACTCGCGGCCAGACCACGTTGTCGAAGATCCCCTGGTTGATGATCACCATCGAGACGGCCGCGGTAAGGGCTCTGCCCAGGGAGTAGGGCTCCTGCTGGAAGTACGCGATGCAGGCGGCCAGAGTGGTGCTTGTGAGAGCGCCAATGTACGGTACCGGATAGAGCAGAGCCGCCAGGGCTCCCAGCGCCCAGGAGTAGCGGATGTGGAGCACCGTCAGAACGACGGCGGTGACCATGCCGTTCGCGGCCGAGACCGCCACCAGCCCCCGCAGGTAGTGGCCGAAGACCAGGGACACCTCGGCCGCGACCTCTCGAACCGCCGTCCTCTGCCTGATCGGCACCAGCTTCAGCAGTGATGCCTGTATCCTGGGCAGGTCCAGCAGGAAGTAGAGCGTGGAGATTGGGATCAGTATCAGCCACAGGACCTTGGAGAACTGGTCGATGAGGAAGCTCATGCCCACCGACAGGGCGGCTGGAACGAGGCCGGCAACCTTCTGCAGTTGCTGGCTGATGGGTGTGCGGATGGAGTCCGGCAGCTTGTTCAGCCGGTTCTTGGAGATGCGCTCCACCTGCTGATTGGCGGCCTTGTAGTAGCCGGGGAAGCTGCCGACGAGGTCAGAGGTCTGATCGATGATGATCGGCACTAGCGTCAGCAGCATCGCCGAGGTGAGGGCGAAGAACACCAGGAACACCGCTATCACCGCGCGAGCCCTGGGCCACCCATCCTTCTCAATCCTCAGAATAAGCGGGTTGAGTATGATCGCCAGTACCGCCGCGATGATGAAGGGGGGTAGGGCGCCGCGAACGCGCCACAGCAGGGAAGCCGCGAGGAACACGAGGACGACCCCCACAGCTAGCTCGCGCCAGTTGTAGCGGTCCAGTCCCTCGCGCCGAGTGAGGCGGCGCAGAAGCGCGACCTCCCCGATAGCCAGCATGATCACGGCGATGGTCAGGGTAAGGAGGAGGGCCGTCTCGAGGAGATTCATGGCACTGCCAGCTTGGTACTGTGCAAGTGGACCCCCTTATTGAAGGGCCTGCCGTCCCCATTCAGGCGATCCGAGGCCCAGGTACCCCGCCGGAGGTGGGGTAGCCGAGAGATGACCATGCGGCGCAACCCTCCCTCCAGCCCTGGAGAGGTTGGGCTGAAGGCAGAAGGGGGAGACCGGAGCCCTTCCGCCTGAGCTTCCGGGCGGCCCGGTCTGCCCGTGCCTTGGCGTGGAACGAAGGGCCAAGGGTCACGGCTCGCCACTGGAGTCGGAGGCCTATCCTCCAGCCGGCGGGCACTGGCGAGTGCCTGGCGAGGGCCCAGCGGCGGTATGTGGGCTCCCTCTCAAGGCGGTCGTCAGGAGGAGGAGCTCAGAAGCTGCTTGAGCTTCTTAAGTGCCTTTGTCTGCAGCCGTGATACGTGCATCTGCGAGATATCCAGGCGCTTCGCGACCTCCGTCTGCGACAGGTCGCTGAAGAACCGAAGCTTGATGATGGAGCGCTCGCGAGGCTCCAGGCTATCGATGGCGGACCTCAGGTCCTCGAAGGAGTCGATCCTCTGGAGGTTCAGGTCGGGGCCGCCGATCACGTCGCCCTGAGTGAGCGGAACGGTGTCCTCCTCGAGAGTCAGCTTGTTGTCCAGGGAGACGGTCTCGTGGGCGTTCACAAGCTCGATCGCTTCCAGGGTCTCTTCCTCGGTAGCTCCAATCTCCTCGGCGATCTCCGGGATGGTGGGCTTCCGGCTCAGCTCCTGAGTCAGGCGCTCCGCCGCTCGGTTGGCCGCCCAGTTCAGCTCCTGAAGGTGACGAGGCACCTTCAGATGCCAGGACTTATCGCGGAAGTAGCGCTTCATCTCCCCCAGGATGGTTGGGGTAGCGTAGGTGCTGAACTTGGTGCCGCGGCTGGGGTCGTACCGGTCGATGGCATTGATCAGGCCGATGGTGGCAACCCCAATCAGGTCCTCCAGGGGTTGGCCCCGGTTCTTGAACTTGCCCGCCAGGAGGCGTGCCAAGTCCTTGTGCATCAGGACCAACTGGTCCCTTAGCGCGGCGTCCCGGGTATCGAAGTATCTCTGGAAGAGCTCGGCGACCTCGGACTGGATCATCGGATGCAACTGCTTTCGTCTTTCGCGCCGGTTACTCGGACTGGTCGAGGTACTTCACCATCCGCACGGTGGTTCCCAGGGAGGCATTACCCTCGGTCTGGATCTCATCCACCAGGATCTCCATCAGCAGGGCGCTGATGCTCTGCTCCTCGGTGGGCTCCGGCAGCACGGCCTTGCCATCTTCGCCTGCCAGGGGAGCGACGTTGTCCACCACCTCCACGGACAGGCTATCGTCCCGCATAGTGCAGCAGATCTCTATCGTTCCGTCGCAGACGTCCACGGCCTTCGCGCGTTCGACCGCGCCGGTGCAGGCCTCGCCGACCGCAAGCCGGAGGTCCTCCACCTTGTCGTAGGAAAAGGACATCCGGCTGGCCACGCCCAGAATGGCCAGGCGAGCCACTCCGATGTACTCCGCGCGGCAGGGCATTGCCAGCTTTACCTGCGATGCTTCTGTTAGCTGAGTCTCGACCACAAGCCTACTCTCCAGACACGCGAACTACGCAAGGACCCAGGGAGACCCACGATCAGGGAGAGGCAGAAAGGGCCTTGAGGGCCCCGTACCCAGCCATCCCTTTGAGGGCCAAACGCACCGAAAGGTTCCCTCCAAGGAGGGCATCCCGCGACCAGCCTGTGGCGCCACTCGGCTCCAACTGCTTACCCAGCACACGTACTCACCGACCCTATGGGGCATTACGGTGTCGCCCCGGGTGATGAGGCTAGGCTGGTTCGTCCAGCCGTGACTCCAGCTCCGCGCGCTTCTCGCTGGCGGCCTCACGCCCCGCCTCGACGGCCGCCTCCACGCGCTGCTTGTACCCGTCTACCAGCTCCTTGGACTTCTGACCGACCTCATCGAGGCTCTTCTTAAGGTCCTCGATGATGCTCTCGGCCCGGTCCTTCACAAGATTGGCGGTGCGGGCGACGTCGTCTCGGGTGTTCGAGCCAGGCTGGGGCGCCAGCAGCAGCGCCACCACGGCGCCCACGAGGGCGCCAATCCCAAGTCCCAGAAGCACTGCCTGCAGCGCGGAGTGGTCGCTCTGTTCCGTGTCGCTGCTATGAGCTGTGTCGTTCACCTCGGTCTCCTTCACGGGGACACGGCTAGCAGCGCTAATCAGCTCCGCCGGTCCCGGTATCCTTATGGTCCTGCCCTCTGGATCGGAAGGCCTTCGCTGCTTCCTTGGCCGCGCCAAGCCAGACACCCACGTTGCCAACTCCGCCTCTAGCCACGCGGCCGGCAACATTCAGCAGCCCGAACTTGTCGCTGAGCCCCGTCACGGCGTCACACATCCTGCCCGCTTTGGTGGCTGTCATGCGTCCCGCGCTGGCCAGGCGCTCCACCTCTTCGCTGGTCCTGCGGACCTGAGAGAGGGTCGGCACCAGCTCCTCACGCGTCTCGCGCAGCAGTTGGTCCGCCTGGGCAGAGACCGTGGCGAGCTGCTCCACCTGCGCTCCCGCGCGGCGAACCTGGTCGAGAGCTGGGTGGAGGTCCCCCCGCGCGGCCTCGAGCTCGGTGCCCAGCTTATGCACGGCCTGGGTGATCTGTCGGAAGGCGGTCGCCAGCACCAGCACGGTAGCCGCCTGGAGCAACAGCGCCAGGCCGACTAGGGAGAAGAGCCAAATCAGTGAGGTGGAGGTCATGTCGCGCTCTCTATCGTTCCGCCGCCGACGACGCGGTCGCCCAGGTAGCAGACCAGCGATTGTCCAGGGGTGATGGCACGTTGGGGTTCGTCGAACTCCAGACTGACCTCGGAGACGCAGCCCTCAGACAGCGTGGCGCCCGGGGCCGGAGACAGCAAGGCGGGGACGTCCCGCATGTTGTACCTGATCTTCGCGGATACGCGGATCGGCTCCTCCAGTTCATCGACCCCTATCAGGTTGAAGGACGTGGCGATCACCCGCTTCCGCATCAGCTCGCCCTGTCCTCCCACGATCACGCGGTTTTCGTCCGCGTCTATCTCGGTGACGTACAGCGGCTGGGCGGAGCTGATGCCCAGGCGCTTGCGCTGCCCGATGGTGAAGTTGGCGATCCCTGCGTGTATACCCAGCAGTTCGCCCCGCGTGTTCAGGATCTCGCCCGGCTTCAGCGCATCTGGGGCCCTTCGAGAGAGGAAGGCCCCATAGTCCCGGTTAGGCACGAAGCAGATCTCCTGGCTGTCCGGCTTGGTGGCGACCAGAGGGGCTAGCTCCAGGGCCATCTCGCGGGTCCCCACCTTCCAGTGGCCGCCCAGTGGGAACAGGGTGTGCCCAAGCTGCTCCTGGGTGAGGGGATGCAGCGCGTAGGACTGGTCCTTGCCCTCGTCCACCGACCGGAGCAGCAGCCACCGCCCGGAGGTCCTGTCGCGCTGGGCGCGGGCGTAGTGGCCCGTGGCGATCAGATCGGCGCCCAGCGATCGAGCCTTCTCCAGCAAGGGACCGAACTTCACGTGCTGGTTGCAGCGAACGCAGGGATTGGGGGTCCTGCCGGCCAGGTACTCGCGAGTGAAGTCTGCGATCACGGTGCGCTCGAAGTGCTCCCGGAAGTTGAGCACATAGTGCGGGATCCCCAGATGGGCCGCGACCCTGCGCGCGTCCTCGACCGCGGAGAGTGAGCAGCAGCCGCTCTCCACGCCCGGGGGAAGGTCAGAGGGCCAGAGCTGCAGGGTTGCCCCCAGCACCTGATAGCCCTGGCGCACAAGCAAGCCGGCGGCGACGGAGGAATCCACCCCTCCACTCATAGCCACCACCACTCGCTTGCTCCCGGAAGATGCCATACTGCTCCTAACCAAGGGTCGTAGGGTCGTGAGGTCGTAAGGGAGGGGCCTCAAAGGGCCCACCGAGGCGCACCCTCTGAGGCTCTTCCCCTACGACCCAACGACCTCACGGCCCAACGACCCGCCCTTAGGTCTCTTACCCAGATGGCGGCCGGAGCTATCGGGAGCCACCTGACTTGCTCTCGCGCCAGCGCCTGAGTCGGTCCGAGATCTTGGCTTCGTAACCGTTGGAGGTGGGCTCGTAGTAGGTCTGTCCTCGGAGGCCCTCGGGGAGGTACTCCTGCTCCACATGGTTGCCGGGGAAGTCGTGGGGGTAGAGGTAGCCTTTGCCATGGCCGAGTTTCTGGGCGCCGCGGTAGCTGGTGTCCCTGAGGTGGATTGGGACAGGCTCCGTGCGGGTCTCCTGGACGGCCTGACGGGCCTTGCCGATGGCCTTGACCACCGCGTTGCTCTTCGGCGCCGAGGCGATGTAGATGGCGGCCTCGGTCATCGGAATCTGGGCTTCCGGCAAGCCGACCAACTCCAGGGCATGAGCGGCCGCGGTAGCTACCACCAGCGCCATTGGGTCCGCGCACCCAACGTCCTCCGCCGCGTGGACGACAAGCCTCCGAACGAGGAAGCGTGGGTCCTCCCCCGCCTCCAGCATGCGGGTCAGCCAGTAGACGGCCGCGTCCGGGTCGGAGCCTCGCAGGGACTTGATGAAGGCAGAGACGGCGTCGTAGTGCTGGTCGCCGTCCTTGTCGTAGCGCAGCGAGCGGCGCTGGATGGCGGATTCCGCCATCTCCAGGGTGATGGTGTCCGTGCCCAGGGCCTCTGCGTCCAGCGCGGCCACCTCGAGGGCATTCAGGGCGTTGCGCGCGTCACCATTGGCGAAGGCTACGATGTGAACTCGCGCCTCGGGCGTCAGGGACAGTCTCCGCCCTCCGAGCCCTCGGTCGCGATCCTGGAGCGCCCGACCCAGCACCTGGTCAACCTGTTCCTCCGTAAGCGCCTTGAAGACGTAGAGTCGGCAGCGGGACAGGAGGGGAGCGTTAACCTCAAAGTAGGGGTTCTCGGTGGTCGCCCCAATAAGCGTGATGGTGCCGTCCTCCACGTGAGGAAGGAAGGCGTCCTGCTGGGCCTTGTTGAAGCGGTGGATTTCGTCCACGAACAGGAGGGTACGCCCGCCCCTGGCCCGCCGATCCTTCGCCCGGGCGATGACCTGGCGCATGTCGGCCACGCCCGAGGTGACGGCGCTGAAGTTTTCGAAGATGGCGGAGCTGCGGGAGGCGATGATCCAGGCGAGGGTGCTCTTGCCGCAGCCGGGGGGGCCCCAGAAGATGCATGAGGGGATCTGGTCGGACTCGATGGCGCGGCGAAGGGGCGTACCGGCACCCACCAGAGCTTCCTGGCCCACCAGTTCGTCAAGGTCGCCGGGCCTCACCCGCGCGGCCAGGGGTGCCGAAGCATCCGGAGCGGGGGGGCTGCCTGCCTGCTGAGGGGTCTCCAGGCCCCCCGGGAAACCGAGAGTCAGATCAGCACTCCGGTCGCGAGGGGTCTTCGGCATGGGATCTCCCAAGGCGGAAGGGCACCCGCCTCAGTAGGATGGGAACCGGCAGGCGAACACGCGGGCGGCGGCAGGCGCCGTGGTCAGCCAGATACGGAGCCGGCAGAGGCGCAGGGAGCGCTCTGCCGGTTCCGTCACGTACGTGCTTGATGGGGAGTCTCAGCCGCTGGCACGATCAGTCCTGCCGCCGGGACGAGAGCGGTCGCACCACCGAGAGATCCACCGGTGAGACGATGCAGGGGGAATCCCAGGGTGGCCGCCCAAGACTCGGAGCTTGGGGGATCACCTACCAGAGGAGAGGGGGCGCTGCCCTCAGGGGCTACTCTTCGTCGAGGTCCAGACCCACCTCATCGCGCCACTGTTGCACGAGGCGCTCCTCTTCGCGTCGGCGGTCCCTCGGCCTAACACGCTCCTTGCGTCCGGCGGCAGCGGCGGCCTCCTTCGGGGGGGCTTTGTACCGGCTGTCGAACTCGCCGCGAGGGCGCTTGGGGCCACGGTCTACGCGGTCGCCAGCTCCAGGAGCAGCATCAGACTCGGCACGGCCCCACGAGCGGAATCCCGCTGGTGCGGGAGCCGGCCGGCTGGGGACGTCACTCCGGGAGGCAGGGCCACGGTCCATTCCCGAAGGCCCGCCTGGGGGCATGGGGCCGCCGGCCTCCGCGGCCCGTTGGGCTCGCCGGATCCTGCGGCAGTCGGGGCAGCGACTTGGGTCACTGAGTCCCTTGGTTGCGAAGAACTGCTGCTCCCCAGCAGTGAAGGCGAAGGGCTTTCCGCAGTCCCTACAGGTTAGAGTCTTGTCCTCCAAAGGTCCTTTTCTCTCCGAGAGCGACTTCTTAGTGCAGTGCAGCCGTACAGGGAACGGCGATGGCTATCCTACCCTGGGAGCCGATAGGCGCGTGCCGTGCCGGTTTGCATGCTTGCCGGGCCCGGATTCGCCTCTGCTCTGGTACCCTCGGGAGCTCCCAAAGAGTTAGCCATCCGTCCGGTCTGGGCCACTCGGGTCCCTGGGTACACGATGACCAGGCGGCCAAACGTGGTACCAAGGAGTGAGCACCCCTCCGCATAGGCTATTTGTACCATGCAGAGGTCCGTTCCGTCCAGTGCAAACGCGAACGAAACCAGGCGTCTTCTCCCCTGGACGGTGGTGGCTTGGGTCAGCACGGATTGCGGTTGCGCCAGCCGCCCACCCATCCTCTATATCGCCTACTGGTCTACGGTACACAAGGGCCGCCGCACACCGGTTCGGTCGCGCCGCGCAGGACGGGCCGCGCTTCCGTTGAAGGCAATCTGAGAGTCCCTTCGGGTGGCTGGACCCCCGCGGCCGTTCGGGCCGCGCAGTGTGGAATTGGAGGACCTTTGGCCTCGAAGCGGTACCTCTACGAAGCGAACTGGCAGGGAGCCAGACCCAAGCTGCTGGACACGGCCCGAGCTTACCTGGGGTTCCGGAGGTACACGGGACAACCAACCCAGGAGGGCGCGCTGTTCCACCGGCCCTGGGGATGGACCGGCGCACCAACCACCTTGAGGCTGGTGCTGCGCGAGGCCCTGGAGGACTCCGTCGACGTGCGCGTGGAGGTGACCGTTCGGGGGCCGCTCTGCGATCTGGTCGACGTACGTCAGGCCCAGGCGGAGCTGATCGGGCTGCGCTCCGTGCTTGAGGAGGGCGCCGCCTCGGCCCAGCCGGAGCCGGCGGCCGCTGTCGTCGCTGTGCTCCTGGCCGTGCTGGCTTCCTCCCTGGGCGCCGGGCTGGTGAGCTTCGGTGTGCTGAGCCTCTACGCTCCCGACTCCCCTAGGCTCTTTGCCCTGCTCTTCTGGTCCACGTTCCTCCCTGCTCTGGCCGGCTTCTGGGTCCTCGGCAGAGGGTGGCTGCGGCGCTATCTGGACCGCCGGTGGCCCCTGGCCCTCGCCGAGATGCCGCTTGACGGCTCGGAGGCTCGGACGGGGTAAGTCATCCTGATGCGGTGCTCGGAGCCCCTCGGCGCCCCGCGGCCGGGCGGCAGACGCCCGGTGGGCACGAGCCTCCTGGTCGGGGCGCTCGGGCCTGGGCACCGCCAGCAGGAGATGAGCAGTATGCGACCCATAGCCGCGCTCCCCCCGGGCTGGCCCTCTCAGCGAGAGGAGGCGCCGCCTGACCCTGGTTCGGCCCGACTCCGCTTCCGACTGGCGCCAGCTTCTTTCCTTCTGAGCGCCCTTCTGACCGCCGTGCTGGCCCCGCCCCTCTGGGCGCAGGACCCCAACAACCCGCCGCCGCCCTACCAGACGCCCTCGGCCAACAACGGGCCCACGCTCATCCCCAGGCCTCCGGACGCCCCACTCAGCCTGCCGCCCGGCTTCTCCGTCGCCGAGTACGCCTCCGGACTCTCCGGCCCTTCGACGATGGTGCTGGCGCCGAACGGCGACCTGTTCGTGGCGGAACGCCAGGGCGGCCGCGTTTCGGTGTATAGGCGGACCGGCTCCATGGACCTCCCCGGCAGCCGCATGACCTTCGCCCAGGGTCTGAACACACCCTTCGGGCTGGCCTTCCACGGAGACTGGCTCTACGTTGGGACGCAAGGGGCGCTGCTTCGCTACGCCTACACCCCCGGGCAGACCGCGGCTTCCGGCGCGCCGGAGCGGGCGCTCACCTTGCCGGTCGGCGGGCACAGCACCCGCAACGTGCTCTTCAGCCCCAAGGGAGACAAGCTGTACCTTGCCATCGGCTCCGCCAGCAACGTGGCGGAGGAGCCCGCTCCCAGGGCCACCATACAGGAGGCGAACGAGGACGGCAGCGGGATGCGGACCTTCGCCAGCGGCCTGCGGAACCCGGTTGGCCTGGCGTGGAACCCGGACAGCGGGAAGCTGTGGGCCGTGGTGAACGAGCGGGATGGTCTTGGGGACGACGTTCCCCCGGACTACGCCACTTCGGTCTCCGACGGCGACTTCTACGGCTGGCCGTACGCCTACTTTGACGGCCGGCCGGACCCTACCTTCGGTTCCCTGAGGCCGGACCTGGTGGCCAAGACCCGCCGCCCCGACCTCCCCATCCAGGCGCACTCCGCGCCACTGGGGATCGCCTTCTACACCGGCAGCCAGTTCCCGCCGGACTACGCCGGAAGCGCCTTCATCGCACTTCACGGCTCCTGGAACCGCTCCCAGAAGACGGGCTACAAGGTGGTGCGCTCTCGGTTCCAGGCAGGGCAGCCGGTGGGGCCCGTGGAGGACTTCTTGACGGGCTTCCTGTTGGAGCGAAACGGCGGGCAGCAGGTCTGGGGCCGGCCGGTGGGAGTGATGGTGGACCGAGACGGCGCCCTGCTGGTGTCCGACGACGGCGGCGGCAGGATCTGGCGCGTCACCTACTCCCCTCCATCGGTGGTCGCTGGCGACGCCAACGGCGATGGGCGGGTGGATGTCCAGGACGTCGTGCTGGCCCTGCGCCTGCTGGTGGGGCTGGACCCCCTAACTCCGGCCAAGGTGACCGCGCTGGATCTGTGGCCCCCAGGCGCGCCGGACGGGAAGCTGACCATCAGCGACCTGGTGGTGCTGATCAGGAAGGTGGTCATGGCCCAGTAAGGGGGCCAAGGTGTGCCCCTCACGAGCCTCGAGCGCCTGACGCCGGCTGGCGCCCACCAGGGATGAGCCGGCCAGCGGAGCGGGGAGCTGCCTTCAGTCCTGCCAGGAAGTGGGCGCTGGGGGAGCGTACAGAGTCTGGAGCTGGGGCGGCCCTCCGCCGCCAGCCAAGACCCTGCCCGCGCGGTGAACCGCGAGCCTGTGGCGACCCACGGCCTCCACGAGTCCCAAGCATCTCGTGGCGGTCGTGGGTTGGCTCGGAGGAGACTCCCCTTGACAGTGAACGCCTTCTGGTTGATGCTGGGCGCCCTGGGTGTCTACGCCCTCTTCTATCGCTACTACAGCGCCTTCCTAGCCGCCAAGGTGGCGGTGCTGGACGACCGCAACATCACGCCGGCCCACCGCTTCAACGACGGCCAGAACTACCACCCCACTAACAAGCTGGTGCTCTGGGGACACCACTTCGCGGCTATCGCGGGGGCGGGTCCGCTGATCGGGCCCGTGCTGGCTGCGCAGTTCGGCTATCTCCCGGGGCTCCTGTGGCTCGTCTTCGGCGTGTGCCTGGGGGGCGCGGTGCACGACTTTATCGTGCTGTCGGCCTCGGTGCGCCGCAACGGCAGATCGCTGGCGGAGATCGCGCGCTCGGAGATCAGCCCGGCCAGCGGCCTTGTAGCCACCATCGCCATCCTCTTCATCATCGTCGTGGCGCTGGCCGTGCTGGGGTTCATCGTGGTCAAAGCGCTGGCGGAGAGCGCCTGGGGCGCCTTCACCATCGCGGCCTCCATCCCCATCGCCCTCCTGATGGGCCAGTACATGTACCGCTTCCGGAAGGGCAGGGTGGGGGAGGCTTCGGCGCTGGGCGTGACGCTGCTGGTGATCGCCGTGGTGCTGGGCGGCTGGTTCCAGTCGGGCCACCCGTGGGCCGCCTACGCACACTACTTCACGCTGTCCGAGCCCGGAATCACAACCTGCATGGTCATCTACGGCTTTGTGGCCTCCGTGCTGCCCGTCTGGATGCTGCTGTGCCCCAGGGATTACCTCTCCAGCTACATGAAGGTGGGCACCATCTTCCTCATCGTGACCGCTATCCTGGTGGTGCGGCCGGAGATCAAGGCTCCGGCGCTCTCTCCCTTCGTGGGAGGCGGCGGCCCCATCGTCCCCGGGCCCCTGTTCCCCTTCGTGTTCATCACCATCGCCTGCGGCGCTATCTCAGGCTTCCACGCGTTGGTCTCCTCCGGCACCACGCCGAAGATGATCGACAAGGAGTCGCAGTGCCGCGTTATCGGCTATGGCGCGATGATCATGGAGAGCCTGGTCGGCGTGACCGCGCTCATAGCGGCCTGCTCCTTGCTGCCCACGGACTACTTCCAGATCAACGTGAAGCCCGAGGTGTTTCGGGGCCTGGTCAGCAGCATGCACCTGGGCGCCGGCCACCTGTCGGAGCTGACCGTCTTGGTGGGTGAGCCGAGGTTGGCGGGGCGTACGGGAGGCGCGGTCTCGCTGGCGGTGGGGATAGCCCAGATCTTCGGCGGCATGGATGGCCTGCGGTCGATGATGGGCTACTTCTACCACTTCGTGATCATGTTCGAGGCGCTCTTCGTGCTGACGACCATCGACACGGGGACGCGCATCGCGCGCTTCCTGCTTCAGGAGTTCCTCGGCCGCTTCCACCCGACTCTCGGTAGAAGCGACTGGCTGCCCGGAACGCTCGTGACCAGCGCGCTGGTGGTGGCGGGGTGGAGCTACTTCATCTACACCGGAAGCATCCAGACCCTGTGGCCGATGTTCGGCGTCGCGAACCAGCTTCTGGCAGTGGTGGCGCTGGTGGTGGGAACGACGGTGATCATCAACGAGGGGCGAAGCCGCTACGCCTGGGTGACGCTGCTTCCGTTGACCTTCGTGGGCATCACGACCTTGGCGGGGGGCTACTTCAGCATCCGTGACATCTTCCTGCCGATGGCCTTCCATCCGAAGGTGGCCGGCGATGCCTTCAAGGGCGGCCTCAACAGCACGCTGACCGCCATCATGATGCTGTGCGTGGTGCTGATACTGCTGGACACGGTGCCCCGCTGGTTCCGCTACTGGAAAGGCGGCCGTCCGGAGACCTTCGAGATGCTCGCCCACGCGGGCGTCGAGATAGCCGAGGAGCCTGTAGCAGCAAGGTAGTCGGTGGCAGGGGCCCCCACCACAGAGGCACAGAGACACAGAGGGGCACAGAGGAGAGCAGTGGTTTGGGCCTAGCCTCTGTCTCGGTGGCTAGGCACTTCCCTGTTGCTGCCCTGCCCCTCTCTGCGCCTCTGTGGTGGGGCGGTTGGCCTAGGGCTTGGGGACTACGGTGGCCTTCTTGATGCGGTCACCGACTTTGAGCTTCTCCACTACGTCCATGCCCTTGGCGACCTTGCCGAAGACGGCGTAGCCACCGTCCAGGAAGGGCACGGCCTTGAGGCAGATGAAGAACTGGCTGCCCGCGCTGTCCACGTCGTTGGACTTCCGCGCCATGGAGAGCGTGCCCATCTCGTGCTTCAGCTTGGTGGCGCTGGCCTCCATCTTGATGGTGTAGCCCGGGCCACCGCGGCCCAGCATCGGGTCGCCGGGCGGCAGCGTCTTCGACTGGGGGTCTCCTGCCTGGACGACGAAGCCCGGCTCAACCCGGTGGAACATGATGCCGCTGTAGAAGCCGCTCCTCACCAGCTTGAGGAAGTTGGCGGCCGTGGCCGGAGACTGTTTGGTGAACAGCTCCACGGTCACCTTTCCCTTGGTGGTGTCAAGCAGGACATAGGTGCCCTTCGCGGCGGCCGAGGCCTTGGCGGGTGCGGTCTTGGCGGGCGCGGCTGCCTTCTTGGGCGCGGCGGCCAGCGGCAGGGCCAGGGCTAGGCCCAGCATCGCCAGGGAGGCGCGTCGCAAGGCGACCTTGTAGGTGATACTCAATTCAGCTCCTCTTCTTCCCCAACAGGGTTGCCAGGCCATCAGGCCGGGACTTCGAGCGGATACCGGCGGTCGTCTGCTGGTTCCCGTACATCACCCAGTCTCCACCCTCTCTATGCCAGATCATCTGGCCGCCTACGTCGTTCCGCTCGATCTGGCCCGTCTGTAGGTTTCGGCCCACGATCAGCCCGTCAAAGGTCACATCGGCGTATTCTGGGTTCGTGGAATCGAAGTTGATGCGGACCACGGAGAAGGTCGCGCTGATGGTGGCCAGGTCCGCGAAGAGGGAGACGAAGGCCTGGCGGAAGTCATCGTAGGTCTGTCCGGACTGTAGGTAGTGGGGGGAGACCAGCGACATCACGCGGTCTATGTCCTTGTTCTCCACGGCCGACTGGAGCCGGTTGTAACGGGCCACGATGCCGGAGCTCGCCGTGTCGGGGTTGTTGCTTCCTCCGCACCCGGGGAGAAGAAGGGCGCTGGCAACGCCTGCCAACAGAATACCGACAATCCTACGTCTGGTTACCGAGTGCGTTTGGCTAGTGAGACAGTCCTTGTCTTTCATTGGTCACCTCATCGATGAGTTCCGCCGAGTGGATGCTGAGTCCTGCGATGGGGGCCTGCCAGGACATGGCGGCCTGCCTAGTAAACTGTGAAAGGGTAGGTGGCCCGTGAGTCGGGGCCTCCCTGCGTCTGGCCTAGGTGGACTGGGCCCATGGGGGCGACTGCCTGTATGTCTTTGGAAGCATGGGTTGGGTCGGGATTGGTGGCTCTGGGTGTAGTGGCGATCAAGCTGCGAGTGATGCCCCTCAGGGCAGTCGCTATCTCGGGGATACCCCTCGGCGGGTTGCTATTCCTCCTGGGCGACGTGAAGGTCACTCTGGCAACGGTAGGGATATGGGTCGCGGCAGCCTGGCTATACAACCGTTGATTCAGGGAAGCTGGCGCCGGCAGGGCCTGACGCGCATCACGTTGGCCTGGGCCTTCGGGTCCATCTTCTTCAACGTGACGATGGGCGCGCCCTTCGCCGCCTTCGCCCGGAAGCTGGGCGCCGATGACTTCATCTTCGGCGTGCTCTCGGCCGCGCCCATGCTTGGCGTGGCGATGCAGCTCATCTCCTCCTACTTGGTGGAGCGGACCGGGCATCGGAAGCTGCTGTTCCTGGTGGTCGGCACGGCCCAGCGGCTGATCTGGATCCCCATCGCGCTGCTGCCCTGGGCGCTCACGGGCCGCAACAGCGGACTTCGCATCGCCCTATTGGCGACCCTCGCCATCTTCTCCAGCCTTCTCGGCCACTTCGGCAGCCCCGCCTGGTCCTCTTGGATGTCCGACTTCGTGCCGCTGAGGGTCCGCGGCGCCTTCTTCGCTTACCGGATGCGAGTGGGCACCATCCTGGGCCTCATCGCCGCGGTGGTGGCGGGCGCGGTACTGGACCACTGGCCCGGCTACTCCGCCTACACCGCCCTGTTCATTGTCGCTTCGATCTGCGGCGCCATTGACGTTCTGTTGTTCACCAGGATCCCCGAGCCTCCCATGGTCAAGGAGGAGGAGCTGCCGCCGCTCCACCAGCTCTTCAGGGAACCGCTCAAGAGTGGGACCTTTCGGAGGTTCCTGGGGTTCTGGATTGCCTTCTCCGTGTCCATCACTCTGATCGGCCCCTCGCTGTGGCTCTTCTGCCTGGAGTCGCTGAAGCTCTCCAAGCTACAGACGAACCTGGTGCTGATGGTGGCCAACATGCTGGGCATCGCTCTGGTGTCCCCCTTCTGGGGCAAGCTGATCGATCGTTTTGGGTCGCGGCCGGTCATGCGGGTCTGCTGCGTGGTGATGGTCTTTATCCCCCTGGGCTGGGCGGTGGCGGGGCCCAGCAGCTTCTGGTTCCTCTTCGGCCTCACCGCCCTGGCCGGCAGCTTCTGGGCGGGCATCGACCTGGCGAACTTCAACATGATCCTGGGGATCTTCCCCCAGCGGCTGAGGTCGGTCTACATGGCGGTCTTCGGCGTGTGGTCGGGCCTGGCGACGGCCCTATCGCCGATGCTAGGCGGCGCCATCACGGGTGCCATGGGGGACAGCCTGCTGAGGGTCGGGCCCTTCCTGCTCGACCGCTACCAGCAGCTCTTTGTGGTCTCCTTCGCCCTGCGGCTCCTGGCGGTTGGCCTCGTGCTACCCCACGTGCGCCAGGAGGGGGCCAGCGGCACCCAGGAGCTTCTGCGCTCCGTCGCCACGGAGGTGGGCGCGAAGCTGCGCCGCCGAGACGAGGGGTAGGGACCGCGCGACTGCGGTGGTCACGAGCGCCCAAGGTCGGTGGTGCCGATCGCCCACCCCGTGAAGGGGTGGGCTGGTAGGGCGCTCCGCGCGGAGCTGCCGCCGGACACCGTCGCAGCACGCTGCCGTTCCCTGGCGGAGACGCGGCCCATAGGGCGGGCCCAGGGGCACCCCCGTGCGGAGGGCCCCGCGGTATGGGTGGGCAAGGCGTCCCCAGGCCACGGGCTGGCCTCGAATCCACCAACCACGCAGCTCGTCAGGCTCTGCCCAGCACCGCAGCGACTTGGGGCCTCGGGAAGCAACGCCGCGTCTCCACCAGGGAGCGGCAACGTGCTGCGACGGTGTCCAGCGGCAGCTCCGCGCGGAGCGCCAAGCCAGCCCACCCCTTCACGGGGTGGGCGATCGGCACCACCAACCTTGGGCGCTCGTGACCACCGGCCTTGCGAGATCGGCACCACCAACCTCCTGCGATCGGCATTGACGGGCTTGGGGCATCGGTACCACCGACCTTGGGCGATCGTGAACGCCGGACTTCGGTGATCGGTCTTGGGGGGTTCATTCGTCTGATGGCGCCGGGCCGCCGGCAACCGCATATCCCCTTATCCTGGCCCATGCCGCTTGATGGGCTCCCAGAAGAGGGTTACCATAGTAGTGAAGCGGCTCCCCCCTCGGTAACTAGGCTAGCGCTGGCCCGCTGTTCCCGAGCCGTGCGCTTACACCGCGAGTCTGTGATGATCTGCACCGCGCCCAGGTTACGGTTGGTCCGTGCGAGGTGCCGCCTGAGCTCTGGCTCTCTTCCCCTCACACATTTGCAAGGAGGCCCCCGTGCGGTCTGACACCATCAAGAAGGGTCTTGAACGCGCTCCCCATCGCTCTCTGCTGAGGGCGGCCGGCGTGCGCGACGAGGACATGGGCAAGCCCTTCATCGCCATCGCCAACAGCTACGTGGACATCATCCCCGGCCACGTTCACCTCAACCGCGTGGGCGAGATCGTGAAGGAGGCCGTGCGCGAGGCTGGAGGCGTCCCCTTCGTCTTCAACACCATCGGCGTGGACGACGGCATCGCCATGGGGCACGCGGGTATGAAGTACTCGCTGCCCAGCCGCGAGATCATCGCGGACAGCGTGGAGACGATGGTCAGGGCTCACGCCTTTGACGGCCTCATCTGCATCCCGAACTGCGACAAGATCGTCCCCGGGATGCTGATGGCCTCCATGCGCCTGAACATCCCCACCATCTTCTGCTCCGGCGGGCCCATGGCGGCCGGCCGAAGCCGCAAGACCGGCAAGGCCATCGACCTCATCGACGTCTTCTACGGCGTGGCGCAGCGCGCCAGCGGCCTCATCACGGACGAGGAACTGCAGGACCTGGAGGCCAACGGCTGTCCCACCTGCGGCTCTTGCTCCGGCATGTTCACCGCGAACTCGATGAACTGCCTCTGTGAGGCGCTGGGCCTGGCGCTCCCGGGCAACGGCACCATCCTCGCCGGCCAGATGGGTGACTTCAACCCCACGCGTGTGGCGTTCTGGAAGCGGTCGGCGGCGCAGATCCTGGAGCTGGTCCGCCGTGACATCAAGGCCAAGGACATCGTGAACCTGGGCAGCATCGACAACGCGCTGATCCTGGACATGGCGATGGGCGGCTCCACCAACACCATCCTCCACACGCTGGCCCTGGCGAGCGAGGCGGGGGTGCCCTACGACCTCAACCACATCAACGAGCTCTCCACCCGAACGCCCAACATCTGCAAGCTAGCCCCCGCCCTCGACAAGTACCACATGGAGGACATCGACAACGCCGGCGGTATCCAGGCGATCCTCTGGGAGCTGATCCAGGGCAAGCCGGGGCTGCTGAAGGAGGACTGCCTGACGGTCACCGGCACGACCCTGGGCGAGAGCGTGCGCGACCACAGCGTCCGCAACCCGAAGGCCGAAGCGGCCGGTGAGGTCTACCCCCGCGCCGACGAGGTCTGGAAGCAGGGCGGTGGGGAGCCGGTCCGCCTGGACGCGATGCTGCCCGCCATCGGCGCCGTGCAGCTCCTGTTCGACCCCAAGGACTGCATCCGGCCCGTGCCTGCTGCTTACTCGCAGACTGGCGGACTGACGGTGCTGTTCGGCAACCTGGCGCCCGACGGGGCGGTGGTGAAAACCGCCGGTGTTTCCGCTGCGATGATGACTCACGAGGGGCCGGCGGTCATCTTCGAGAGTGAAGAGGCCTGCGCGGAGGGCATCTTGGCCGGCAAGGTGAAGCCCGGCGACGTGGTCATCGTGCGCAACGAGGGCCCCAAGGGCGGCCCGGGCATGCAGGAGATGCTGGGCCCGACCAGTTACATCAAGGGCAACCCCGCTCTGGCGGAGACGGTGGCGCTGGTTACCGACGGCCGGTTCAGCGGCGGAAGCGCCGGGGCGGCCATCGGCCACGTGTCGCCCGAGGCGGCGGTCGGAGGTCCCATCGGTCTGCTGCGCGATGGAGACCTTGTCCGCGTGGACATTCCCAACTGCTCGCTCAGCGTGAAGCTCTCCGAGGAGGAGCTCGACAAACGGCGGGCCGAGTGGAGGGCGCCCGAGCCGCGCATGAACTTCGGCTACCTGGGGCGGTACCAAGTGATGGCGACTAGTGCCAGCACCGGGGCCGTGCTCCGCTGGGACAACCTGGTTGCCCGAGGCTAAGCCCGCTCCCGCGTCGCGGGGCTTCGGCGGACGACGCGTCTTCGCCCTGGAGAGCCGCCGAGCTAAGGAGATGGAGAGCATCATCGCCAGTCAGGGGGGCGACCCGCTGGTCGTCCCCTCGCTGCGTGAGCTGCCGCTGGAGGAGAGCCCCGAGGCCGAGCGCTTCGCTGTGGAACTGCTGGCGGGGCGCCTTCAGGTGGTGCTCTTCATGACCGGTGTCGGCTGCAAGGCGCTCTTTGAGCTCCTCCAGCGCGACCACGACACGGCCCGACTTATCGGGGCACTGGCCAGAACCGTCGTCGTCGCCCGTGGGCCCAAACCCACGAAGGCGCTCCGGGACCTGGGAGTCGAGCCCACGGTCCTCGTCCCGGAGCCCAACACCTGGCGCGACCTCGTCCCGGCCCTGCTGGCCCATCTGGAGCAGGCCCGCGGGAGAGCCGGCAGCGCCGAACGGCCCCTGGATGGGCTTCGGGTGGCTCTGCAGGAGTATGGCGCGCCCAGCCCCGAGCTTGTCGGAGCTCTGGAGGGTATGGGAGCGGAGGTGCTGCGCGTGCCCATCTACCGATGGGCGCCGATGGAGGACGCCTCCGGGCTTCGAGCGCTGCTGGGCGAGTTGGAGGCCTCTGACGCGCCGGTCGTCCTCTTCACCAACGCCTTCCAGGTCCGGGCGCTGCTGGGGGTGGCCCAGGAAATGGGGCGGGAGCCGGAGCTGAGGGCTGCCTTGGGACGCGGGGTCGTGGCATCCATTGGTCCCACCTGCAGTGAGGTGTTGCGCGACCTGGAGCTGCCGGTCACCCTCGAGCCCGAGCACCCTCGCATGGGACACCTGGTGCGCGCGGCGGCCGCCTACGTTCTGCCTCCGGCTTCGAGGCCCAGCGGGAGGGTTCGCGAGCGTGAGCCGCAGGCACCTGATGAGGGTGCTCCCTGGCACGACTCGCCCTTTCTGCGGGCCTGCCGCCGCGAGCCGGTACCCATCACCCCTATCTGGCTGATGCGGCAGGCCGGCCGGTACATGAAGGAGTACCGGGAGGTCCGTAGGCGCTGCGGCTTCCTGGAGCTGTGCAAGTCCCCGGACCTGGTGTCTGAGGTCACCGTGACGGCGGCCGAGCGGCTGGGAGTGGACGCCGCGATCCTGTTCGCCGACATCCTGCTGATCGCTGAGCCGCTTGGTCTGGAGCTGGAGTTCAACAAGGGCGAGGGACCCAGCCTGAAGCCGCCGGTGAGGGAGGCGGCGGACGTTGGTCGCCTGCGGGAGGTGGACCCGGCGGAGCTAGGCTATGTCTATGAGGCCGTCACGCGCACGCGGGCCGATCTCAACCCCAAGACCCCTCTCATTGGCTTCGCAGGCGCGCCCTTCACCGTCGCGTCTTATCTGGTGGAAGGCGGCTCGTCCCGCAACTTCGAGAACACCAAGTCCCTGATGTACCGCGACGCGGGCGCGTGGCGGGCGCTGATGGAGCTCGTGACGCGCGGCCTGGCGGCGTACCTGGAGGGACAGATCGCGGCGGGCGCGCAGGCGGTCCAGCTCTTCGATAGCTGGGTCGGCTGCCTCAGCGCCGCGGACTATGGGGCGCACGTGCTGCCCCACGTCCAAGGCCTGGTCTCCGCGCTGCCCACGGGAACGCCGGTGATCTACTTCGGTACGGGCACGGCTCACCTTCTGGACCAGATCGCGCTGACCGGCGCCACGGTGGTTGGCGTCGACTGGCGGATCGGCCTGGACGCCGCCTGGAGCCTCCTCGGACCCGAGCAGGCGATCCAGGGCAACCTGGACTCCCCGGTGCTTCTCACGGACCGCGCGGTCATCCGCGAGCGCGCCCGGCAGGTCCTGCGGGAGGCCGGCGGCAGGCCCGGCCACATCTTTAACCTGGGGCATGGGATCCTGCCGCAGACGCCCGTGGAGAACGCCATCGCGCTGGTGGATGCGGTACACGAGATGAGTGAGGGCGGATATGCCGGCTGACGCGGTGCTCTTCATTGGTTACGGTGGCCCGACCGCCCCTGACGAAATTCGGCCCTATCTCCAGAACGTGGCGAAGGGGCGGCCCATCCCTCCGGAGCGTCTGGAGGAGGTGGCGCACCACTACGAGCTCATCGGCGGCCGCTCGCCCTACAACGACGCTTGCGTGCGGCTGATGTGCGCCACCGAGGCGAGGCTGCGTGAACTGGGTCGGCCTTTGCCCTGCGCCCTCGGCCTGCGGAACTGGTCACCCTACCTCCGTGACGCGGTGGAGACGCTGTGGCGCGGGGGCCGCCGCCGAGCCGTGGGCGTCATCCTGGCGCCGCACCGCTGCGAGGCGAGCTGGGAGCGGTACCAGCAGGACGTGCGGGAGGCGCAGGAGGCCTCGGAGGTGGTGAAGGGGCGGCTGGAGGTGCGCTACCCGCGAGCCTGGCACGACGACCCCCTCCTTCTTGAGGCGATGGCTCAGCGCATCGAGGCGTCGGTGCCCTGGAGTCGCGGGGCCTGGCCCGCGGAGGTGCCGCTGGTGCTGACGGCCCACTCGATCCCCACGGGCATGGCGGCGGAGTGCGCCTACGTGAACGAGCTGTTGGCGACGGCCGGAGGCGTGGCGGACCTGCTGGGGGCGGGCCGGTGGTCGCTGGCGTATCAGAGCCGCAGCGGGCCGCCCCGGCAGCCCTGGCTGGAGCCGGACATCAACGACGTGCTTCGCGCGCAGGCGGCCGAGGGTGTTCGGGAAGTGGTCGTGGCGCCTGTTGGGTTCCTGTCCGACCACGTGGAGGTCCTGTACGACCTCGACGTAGAGGCCCGCGCCACCTCTGAGGGCCTGGGGATGGCGCTGCATCGCGGGGGCACCGTGGAGGACCACCCTCTCTTCGCGGAGCTGCTGGCTCAGAGGATCGTGGAGGCGTCCGACGCAGGGGAGGTCAGCAACGAGCAGTAGAGCGGCAGCGGCAACGGAGATCGAGCGCGGAGTTCACCCATCCGAGGCGGGGGCCGGCCGCCGGATGCGCGTGGTGGTGGTGGGCGCGGGCATCACGGGCTTGTCCGCCGCCTACTATCTGACCCGGTTGGCAGGCGAGAAGGGCGTGGAGCTGGACCTGCGCGTGCTGGACGGCGCGTCCACCCACGGCGGAGTGCTTCAGTCCCACCTCCGCGATGGCTTCGTGACGGAATCAGGGCCGGACTCCTTCATCACGGACAAGCCCTGGGCCGTGCGCCTGAGCGAAGAGCTGGGCCTGAAGGGGGACCTTCAGGGGACCAACAACACCTTCCGCCGCGCCTTTGTGGTGAATGGCGGCAGGCTGCAGCCGGTGCCGGAGGGCTTCCAGCTTCTGGCTCCCTCGCGCCTGTGGCCCTTTGCCTTCACCCCCATCTTCTCCTGGCCGGGGAAGATCCGCATGGGACTGGACCTCATCATTCCGCCCAAGCATCTGGCGGACGGCAAGGAGGTCGAGGACGAGAGCCTGGGCTCCTTCGTGCAGCGCCGGCTAGGCCGTGAGGCGCTTGAGCGGATGGCGCAGCCGATGGTCGGCGGCATCTACGGCGGCGATCCGGACCTGCTGAGCCTGAAGGCGACGCTGCCCCGCTTCCTGGAAATGGAGCGCAAGCACGGGAGCGTGATCCGGGCGCTATGGGAGGGCACGCGGCGTCGCCCGGGCCGCCACCCAGGCAGCACGGGGGTGAGCGGCGCGCGGTACGGCCTCTTCGCGACGTACCGGCAGGGGCTTCAGACTGTCACGTCGGAGCTGCGGCGGCGCCTCCCGAAGGGCGCGCTGAGGCTCAACACCCAGGTACGCACGCTGAGACACGTGGGGCCGCCCGAGTCAGGCGAGTGGCAGGTAGTGCTGGCGGATGGCGACGTCCTTAGCTGCGATGCCGTCTGCCTATGCCTTCAGTCCAACGCCGCCGCCCCGCTCCTGAGAGAGGTAGACACCGACCTCGCCTCCCGGCTGGCGGACGTCGCTTACGCCTCGGCGGCCACGGTGAACTTCGCGTACAAGCGGGAGGACGTGGGGCACGCCCTGAATGGCTTTGGTTTCGTAGCGCCCCTGCGCGAAGGCCAGGCGGTGCTGGGATGCACCTTCGCCAGCGTGAAGTACTACGGTCGCGCCCCCGAGGGGTACGAGCTCCTGCGCGCCTTCGTGGGCGAGCCGATGGCTCAGGAGGCCGACGACTCGGAGGTGGAGGTTTCGGCCCGCGCCGACCTGGAGCGCCTCCTCGGCATCACCGGTAAGCCGCTCTGGACGGAGGTCTCCCGCCACCCGAAGGCGATGGCCCAGTACCACGTGGGGCATCTTCGCCGCGTCGAGGAGATCGAGGAGGCCACCCGCCGCCACCCGGGCCTCGCCCTGGCCGGCAACGGCTTCCGTGGCATCGGCCTCCCCGACTGCATCCGCAGCGCCGAACTAGCCGCCCGGCGGCTCCTGGGCTAGGGGGCGGTGGCAGCGAACGTCACCACCAAGACACCAAGAACTGCACCACCACAGTGGCACAGAGACACAGAGGGGCACAGAGATAACCAACCCATGGCTTGGTGACATCCAGGTGGGTGGTCCTCTCTGTGCCCCTCTGTGTCTCTGTGGTGGTGCAGTTCTTGGTGCCTTGGGGTGAACTCCAGTATCTACTTCGCGGCGTTGTAGCGCTTGGAGACTTCGTCCCAGTTAACCACGTTCCACCAGGCGGTTAGGTAGTCCGGGCGCCGGTTCTGGTACTTCAGGTAGTAGGCGTGCTCCCAGACGTCGACGCCCAGGATGGGGGTCTGGTTGTTCATGATGGGGCTGTCCTGGTTGGCGGTGCTGAGGACCTCCAGCTTGCCGCCCCCGAGGACCAGCCAGGACCAGCCGCTGCCGAAGCGTTTGGCGCCGGCGTCATTCACCTTCGCCTTCAGTGCATCCAGATCGCCGAAGGTGGAGTTGATGGCCTCCGCCAGGGCGCCGGAGGGTTGCTGGGCGCCGCCCGGCTTCATGATCTCCCAGAACATCGTGTGGTTGGCGTGTCCGCCGCCGTTGTTGCGGACCGCGGTACGGATGGCCTCCGGCACCTGGTTTATGCCGGCCAGCAGGTCCTCCACGCTCTTGCTCTGGAGGTCCGGATGGTCCTTCAGCGCCGCGTTGAGGTTGTTCACGTAAGCGGCGTGATGCTTGTCGTGGTGGATCTGCATCGTGAGGGTGTCGATATAGGGTTCCAGCGCCGCGTAGTCGTACGGGAGCGGCGGGACTGAATGCTCTGCCATGGGTGCTCGCTTCCTCCTCTGACGGGCTCATGCCGTCCGAAGGTAGGTGTAGCACCGAGGTCAGAGACGCGACAAACAGGCTCGGGGGCCAACGGCAGACCGGTACGAGGCAGGTAGGTGGGGCGTCAGGGGAGCGTCAGAAGGGAATGGGCCGCCGGCGCGGGTGACCTCAGCGCCGGCGGTCGATGGTTTCTAGGTCGGGTTGGGTCTACTGCTTGGTGACTCGGGTGGCGGCCACGGTGGTGCCGTCGCGCTTGCCATCCACAACGATGCTATCGCCCACCTTCAGGTCCCCAAGGGTCAGCTTCTTCCCCGCGGCGTCCAGGATCTCGGCGGCGCCGAGGGTGACCGTCAGAGCGGTGTCACCCTGCTTCACGCTCAGGGTGCCGGCCGCCGCGTCGATGGCCTCCACTTTGGCGGCCTCGGGAGCCTTGGGCTCAACCTTGGGCTTGCCTTTGGCCTTGGGCTCTTTGGGCTTCTCAGGGCCCTTCACCTGGAGGCGGTGGGCCACAAAGGTGGTCTTGTCCTGCCATCTGCCGAAGAGCTTCGCCTCTTGCTGAAGGGGCAGCAGGGCCGGAGTGACGTCGGAGTCGCCCACCAGCACCTGAGCGTTCTCGGTGAGGAGGACCTTCACGTCACGCTTTCCCTTGCGAACTCCCAGCGAAGCGTCCTGCTCCGTGGGGAGACGGGAGATGGTCGCGCCGAAGCTAGTGTCTCGGGGCGGCATCACGAACTTCTTGCCGCGAGGGGGCACGTCATAGACGGTGAGCCGTTCCAGCGCGGACACCACCATCTCATCGCCCGAGGTATAGGTGTGGGCCAGCACCACCTCGCCCACGGACAGCGGCTTGTAGCGTCCCTTCTTGTCGTCAGGCCTCACGCCGTCAATGCTGGTAGTGGGCGTCATCTTGAGTGGGACCTGGCGGTCGTAAGCATTCAGATCCTCTAGGACTAAGGGCGCGTCCGCTGAGGGGATCTGCAGCACAAGTCCCTGAATTCGCGCGGGCAGAGGCTCTGGCCGCTTCTTGTCATCTTTCTTGTCCGGCGTGGTCTGTGCCCAGAGGGGGACAGCCAAGAGCACCAGAAGGCAGACGGAGTACCAACCCCTTTTCATCCTCGCACCTCGCGTGAACTGAACGGACAACGGACGGGCTTAGGCGCCGTGGTGGGAAAGCGGCCCGCCCGGAGAGTCCACAGAGCCATGAACCATGCTGTCCAAGCCGCCGCCCGTAGTTGCCTGGCGGCCCAAGGCTAGCCTGCTAGATCAGAGTACAGGCGAAAGGTCATCCCAGCTAGATTGAGAGTACCGGCAAGCAAAGGGTTTCGACTTTTGGGCTTCAGCCCCTGCCGTTGAGGTAGCTTCGCAGGATCTCGACGGCGGCGTACTGGTCCAGGGTGGCCCGCCTCCGCGCTCTGGAGGCATCGACCTCCAGGAGTCGGGCCTCCGCGTCAACGGAGGTGAATCTCTCGTCCACGGTGTCCACTGGGATGGGGAGCGAGGCCCGGAGGCGCCTGAGGAAGGTCTGGACCTTCAGCGCCTGAGGCCCCAGGCTGTCGTCCAGGCTCAGGGGCAGACCGGCCACCACGCGCTCGATGTCCCGCTCCTCAACGAGGCGGGCAATCGCCCGAATCGTGTCACGGTCCCTTGGCAGTGTCACGAGGGGAAGCACTATCTCCCCCCACTCCGTCACCGCCACTCCGACGCGCTTGTCGCCAACGTCCAGACCCAGAAGCCGCGTCTCCACCTGCTGAACCCTCGCTAGTTTGGTCGGTTTGACTTTGCGAACCCCTTGCGTGACAATTATACAGTGTAGGCGCGCCGCGTGCCCGCGCGGCCTCGTGGGTATGGGATATACGGAGGGCTCTCCTGCCTGGCCCGCATGGTGCACTGGGCGCCTGGGCGTCGTGCAGGGCGCGGGCTTCCGACCCCTCGCGTGAAGGGTGTAGGCTGGATCGGGGCACCTTTCGCCGAACGCTCCCGCGGCGGGGCCCGACCGCGCACCGTTCAGCCCACGGCCAGGCGGCGCGATGCCACAAGTGCCCGCGTGACACGTTTGGCGCGGCCGGCGCCTGACGGCCAGCAAGAGGCTGGAGCTTGCGCGCGCCACGTCGGCCCGGCCGGCACGCCCTCCTGCCAGCGCCGTGCGTAACCATCTATCTCAGTTTGCGGCACCGATGGGAGTCCATGGAAGACCCCCCGTTGGGCGACGCGGGAGCGCCCGGTGTCCCTGCGGGCCCGGCCGCCCGGCATCGAGGGTGCCTTCCTTGCTCGCACAGGCAACTTCGCCGGCAGCAACCATGATGGGTCTGTGGAATCGCGCCCCGCATGGCGCGCAAGCGCCTCGTGCATCGCGCGGGCTAGAGGGGAGTTGCCGTCCGTGAAGCTGCCAGAAGAGCTCACTACCTTTCCCTACCTTCGGGAGATGCTCAATCGCCTGGACATCTGCACGCTGGCCACCTATCCACCCGTTGAATGCGGCATCGCTACCTTCACGAAGGACCTGGTTGACGCGATCCACAAGTTCACTCCCTTCTCGGAGCCTTGCATCATCGCCGTCAACGAGGAGGGTGAGTTTCACCGCTATGACCGGCGCGTCCGCTTCGTGATGCGGCAGAACGATCCGGAGAGCTACCTTCAGGCGGCCGACTGGGTCAACGAATCAGACGTGGATGCCGTCAGCATCCAGCACGAGCACGGCATCTACCGAGGGCCTGGCGGCAACTACCTGACCAGTTTCCTCAAGCGGGTGAAGAAGCCCAAGGTCACGACGCTGCACACCGTGCTGGCCAAGCCCTATGACAACGAGAAGCTGGCCGTGCAGGAGGTCTTCGAGCACTCGGACCGAGTCGTCGCCATGGTGGACGCCGCTCACGACATTCTACGGGACTCGTACGAGGTCGACGTCAGCAAGCTGCGAATCGTGCCGCACGGCGTGCCCAACATCCGACGGGAGCCTCTAGAGAAGGCGAAGGAAGCTCTGGGGCTCTCCGGCCGTCAGGTGGTCGCCACCTTTGGTCTGATCAGTCGTTCCAAAGGGATCGAGCATGCCATCAAGGCCATGGCCGCGGTCGCGAAGGAGCTACCGGACGCGCTCTACTTGGTCCTGGGACAGACGCACCCCGTGGTCCGGCGGCGCGAAGGCGAGGAGTACCGCAACTACCTTACCAGCCTCGTTCGGGAGAACGGCCTGGAGAAGAACGTCGTCTTCGAGAACCGCTACCTGACGCTGGACGAGATCATCGCCTACCTCAACGCCACGGACGTCTACGTGACGCCCTACCTGGGGCCGGACCAGATCGTCAGCGGTACGCTTTCCTACGCCCTGGGCTGCGGCAAGGCCATCGTCTCCACGTCGTACCTCTACGCGAAGTCGGTGCTGGGCGGGGGGCGTGGCCTGCTGGCGGACTTCGAGAGCGCCGACAGCCTGGCCGAGGGGATCCTGCGGCTACTGATGGACCCTGTCTACCGGAAGTCCGTTGAGGAAGCCGCTTTCAAGTACGGACGGCGTACCACCTGGCACAACGTCGCGATAGACTACCTGGATATCTTCCACCACCTGGTGGGCCCCGAGGAGGAGCGGGCCGCCGACTGGATCGCCCGCCGGAACGTGAGTGTGGCATAGCCGGCGTCCAGGTGGCCTCGTCGGTCGAGGCGGGGGCAGATCGAATCCGACCGTGGCTCAGGGCCCGCGAACCGCGTGCGGATGGGCCCGGAACGCAGCCTGTCATGCCGGACTGTCTGGGGGCGTGTAGCCCAGGCAACCTTCCGGCCTTGCGCGGGGTAACACCTTAGGGGTGTGGCCAGGAGACCCTCATGGCAACCTGCAAGAAGTGTGGTAAGGAGCTGCCCGAGGGGCAGAAGCGCTGCCCCGATTGTTACCCAGCCCGCGAGGTGACCGAGGACCGGGCGCTCCGCCAGGACCTCGAGGAGTACGTGAGCCGGGAGGCCCCCGCGGAGCGGCTGGCCGCCGAGGAGCAGATCCAGGCCTGGAGCTCTCCTCACGAGCCTCAGGAGGTCGTGGAGACGGCTCAGGAGGCCGCGCCAGTCCTGTTGGCGAGGGCGCCCACCGAGGTCTGGGCCCACCTGCTGGAGGGATGGCTAGAGGGCGAGGGAGTACAGGTACTTCTGGAGTCGAAGGTTGTGCCCACTCTGGACACCGCGACGGCGGTGGGAGAGGGCTACTGGGGCGATGTGCTGGTGCACGCCAAGGACTTGGAGAAGGCGCGGGAGGTACTGCGGGCCTTCGAGACGGACCAGAACGGCACGGTGACCGAAGCGGTTGCCGAATAGGAGAACTGATGCTTTACCTCAACAGATCGGGTGCTATTGGCCGGTGTCTTTGCCTGGCAGCCCTATTGGTCTCGTCCGTTTCACTGACCGCTATGGCGGCGCCGGCGAAGTCCGCCGCGCGAGCCAAGCCCGTGGCAAAGGCCAAGCCCACTGTCACCACTAAGCCCGTGGCAGATCCGCCGGCGGGCACCAAGATCACCTCGCTCTCCATGAAGATGGCGATCAGCCTGAAGGTGCCCGCTGGGCAGGCCCAGCAGTTGCCCCCCGGCTTCGACAAGATGCAGGTCAGCGTGTGGTGCAAGGGTAAGATGTCGCGCCTGGAGATGCCGATGGGCATGGGCGTGGTGATCGGCGACGGAACTGACTACTACTTCTACAACCCCGTGAACAAGTCGGCGAAGAAGTTGAGCAGCTCAGAGCTGAGCCAGATGTCCAGCAGCATGGGCATGATGACGGGCGGCGTGGGCACCGGGACTCTCGACGACATGCGCCAGAGGATGACCGACCTCACCAAAACCTCGAGGAAGGTGGGCACGAGCACCGTGGAAGGCCGCGCGTGCACGGTCTACGTAGTGAACAAGCTTCCCGGCACAGACCAACCTCTCCCTACCGAGGGCGGCATGAAGATGCACGTCGCCAACTCGCTGCCCATTCCGATGCCGGTGAAGCTGGAGCTTCAGGTGCCGATGGGCCCGCTGATGACGATGACGATGAAGGACATCAAGTTCAACAGCGTGGTTGACGACCAGTTGTTCAAGCTGCCCGAGGGCACTCAGGTGGAGCCGATGACTCCCGTGGTTCCCGTGACTCCCTCGACAGCTCCAGCGCCGGCTCCCGCGGCCCCAACCACTGAGCAGACTCCCCCGGCCGCGGACGCGAAGTAGGCGGCCGGACGGTTGCGCTCGCCACGGCGGTCTGCTAGGCCCCGCCAGCGTGAGCGGTGCGCGGCCAGGAAGGCAATGAACCTGCTCGGGCACATCTAGAGTCAAGAGTTAGGTCGCCCCGCCCAGGGGCACGGGCCCCACGGGGCCCGCATCTACAGGAGGATCAATGACATTCGCACAGCGCGGCTTGAGCGGCAAGCTGCTCGCCACGGCCATGCTCCTCGGCCTGGCTGCCAGCACGGCTCCGGTTCAGGCGGCAGGCAGCATCA
>DASXUI010000318.1:0-2448 GCA_036504955.1 Armatimonadota bacterium | reverse complement strand
TCCACCGGCAATGTAGCGGGCTTGTACCTCGGAAGGCACTAACGGGGGATAGGCAAGCGGTTAGAGTTCGGTTAGAAGCACCGTCGACAGGGGAGCATACCAGACCCGCGCGATGCACGAGGCGCTTACGCGCCGTGCATGGCGCGGCCTTCCACACTCTTGTGAGCAGTGTAGGAGAGGGACACGCTGCTCCGCGGCCTGCCCCCTCTCCAAAGGGGCGAGGCGCGGGGACTGGTCCCCGCGCCTCGGTACCCACCGATGGCCGCCCTCAGGAGAGCGTGGGCACAAGCCCCGCGACGAAACGCAGCAGACGCACGACGTCTGAGATCGTCACCTTCCCGTCCCCGGGCGGGGCGCCCCCTGTGCCTGCGGGCGCGACGTCTCCCGCCTTCTGCTGGTCCGGTGTCAGGGTAGCTAACCCAGCGACGGCCCGAAGCAGAAGGACGACATCCGAGATGCCCACGGTTCCGTTGCCATCCACGTCTCCCAGCTTGACCGCCGGAGGGGCCGTGGCCTCCGCTACGGGGTAGCTGACCGTGTAGACGTAGTCCCCGGCGGCGGTGCCGTCGGCGTCACAGGCGTTGCCGGCCAGGTAGATCGTGGCGGAGCCGGTTCCGGCGGGAGGGGCTTGCCACTGGAAGTGCCAGGTGACCGGTCCGTTAGCCGTGCCTTCGTACGTACCCTTGTCGGTCTGCTCGACGATGGCGGAGCCCAGGTCGGGGTCGAGCTGCGTGTTGGTGGCATCGGTCAGCGCGAAGGCGCCCACAATCTTGCTGTCCATGGACGCGCCCGGCGACCCCAGCGTGCTAGCCTGGAATCCCCACGCCCGCTGGCCTGTCTGTTGAAGCGTTACCACTAGGTCATACACCTTGTTCGGGTCGTAGCCCGAAGCGGGCAGGCCCTGAAGGGCGACCGCGCCTGGGCCGCTGTTCACCGCGAAGCTGTTGTGGCAGCCCGCCTTCGCGCAGGTGGACTGACCCGGCGCTCCGGACGTATGGGGCGGGGGCAGATCCGGATAGGACCATGCCGAGCCGCCCCCCAGGGCCAGTGCCAGCGCCAAAGCGGTGATCGCCAGCCTCCCAGATCCGCCACTACAGGCGGAAGCCCCCTTCCACCTCGAGAACCCAAGCCTTGAAGCTATTCCCAGCCGACAGGCCGTCATTGAAGTCGTCTCTCCTTACCTGGACGCCCGCGTGAGCACCGGAGCGGAGCTGCTTTCGGACGCCTAGGCCGTAGGACGACTCCCGTGCTCGCGTGGTTCCACGGATTGTGTATCGGTTCCAGTCCGCAATTAGGTCCAAGGAGGAGGGAAGCGCGTAGGTGAGGGCGGCGTTCACAGAGGTGCTGCTCGACAGCCAAGGGGCCAGGAGGAGGCTGTCGGTGGCAAAGGTCTGGCGGGTGTAGCCGGCGCTCAGCGTGAAGCCCTTGCCCAGCGTGCTCCAGAAGCTGCCATTGAGCAGGTTCATCTGGTGGTCCACTGCTCGGTAGCGGTTGCTGCGCTTCTCGGTGCTGTAGCTCACGCTCAGGACGCTGCTCAGGGTGGGCTGCCAGTCCATGCCGTAGAGCCAGCGGCTGCGGCGGTCGGCCGCCAGGGGTGAGAGAGCGGAGGGGTTCCCCAGCTCCACGGGGTACAGCCCACCGATGTCATCGGGGGGCCTGGCGGGGTCACGGGCGACCCGGCGGGCGTCGGCGCTTACACCCAGGGTGAGGGAGGGCATCGGTCGGATTCGGGCGCTGGAATAGAGAGTGGTGGTTCTAGGGCTGTCCTGGCCGCCGGCACGGTTCACGAACTCCAGCGACTGGTGGCTGAGGCCGGCCCGGACCATCAGCCAACGCCAGGCACGGTAGCGCAGGTCCAGGTCCGCCTTCTCCTGTTTCCGCAGGTAGCCGTTGCCGAGGAACTGCCGGCTGGTGTTCGAGACGTGCCACCGTCCGCGCAGCGTGAGCCCCGTCAAGGGGACGGACACGGCACTGAAGGCTGCGGCGTTGCTCCGAACGGTAGTCGCGGGGCTGAACCCCTCCACGGCGGAGAGGCCGGCGGACAGGTGCGAGAAGCCGGCAGAGAGGGTGGTCGCGGAGCCCACCGGCACGGAGGCGAGCACGGACGTCGTGGAGTGGTCTCTGGTTGCCGGCGTCTCGCGGTCGCTGAAGCGCCGCGTCTCATGAGCCGCGCTGAGGCGTGCGCCGCCGATGGGCTGGTTGTAGGAGACATACAGGTCCGAGGCGCTCCATGAGAGACGCCGGCCAGCGGAGGGGTCTCGTGAGATGGAGCGGTTGGCCGTGCCGAGGGTGAACCGGCCCGAGTCGGGGTTGCCTACCAGTGTCAGGCGCGACTCGTACTCGGTGCGCCAAACCGACCCAGGAAAGAAGCGCGACGCGAGCGGCGTGGCACTGCCCTCGTAGGCGGGGTGGAAGGCGAAGCGGCTGAAGTTCCATTCCAGGGCTCCC
>DASXUI010000317.1:0-5047 GCA_036504955.1 Armatimonadota bacterium | reverse complement strand
CTTAGGTCCCTTCGGCCAAGGGACACAAGGGACGTAAGGGACCTAAGGCGTACCCTCCAGGGCCCTTCCCCAACGACCTTACGGCCCTACGACCCAACGACCCGCCCTTCACTCACTCTTGACCGACGCCTCTACTCGCAGGACCTCTTGCCGGAGGGCGGTGCTCTCCGGAAGGGACAGCTCCGGGTCGCGCTCGACCCAGGCCAGGGCATCGTCCCGGGCTTCCTGGAGGAGGGGGAGGTCCGTCAGCACGTTGGCGATTCGGAAGGCGGGGATGCCGGCCTGCCGGGTGCCGGCGAACTCGCCAGGCCCCCGGATGCGGAGGTCCTCCTCGGCGATGCGGAAGCCATCCTGCGTGGTGGCCAACACCTCCAGACGCTGGCGGCCCTCCTCGGTGCTGGGATCGCTCAGCAGGACGCAGTAGCTTTGCCGCTCGCCCCGCCCCACGCGCCCCCGAAGCTGGTGGAGCTGCGCCAACCCGAAGCGCTCCGCGTTCTCAATCACCATCACGGAGGCCTCAGGGACGTCCACGCCGACTTCCACTACGGTAGTGCTCACCAGCACCCGGGCCTCGCCCCGGTGGAAGGCATCTAGTGCCGCGTCCTTCTCGGCGGCGTTGAGCTGGCCGTGGAGCAGCGCCACCCGATACTCAGGATACACCTTCCGGCTCAGCTCTTCCGCCAGCGCAGTGGCTGCCTGGGACTGGAGCTTCTCCGACTCCTCTACCAGCGGGCAGATGACGTAGACCTGATGCCCCTGCTGGAGCAGGCTCCGCACCGCCTCGTAGACCTTGGCGCGGTCACGCAGCGGCTTCAGATGCGTGATCACCGGCTTGCGGCCGGGAGGCATCTCATCCAGTATACTCAAGTCCAGGTCGCCGTAGACGGTCAGCGCCAGAGACCGCGGGATGGGAGTGGCGGTCATCACCAGTAGGTGGGGGTTGGCGCCCTTCGCCCGCAGGGAGGCGCGCTGCTCCACGCCGAAGCGGTGCTGCTCGTCCACCACCGCCAGGCCCAGCCGCGCGAACTCCAGGCGCTCCTGAATCAGCGCGTGGGTGCCGACCACCAGGTCCAGCTTGCCGTTGGCGGAAAGCTCGTAGATCCGGGCGCGCTCGCCCAGCGGCAGGCTGCCGGTCAGCATCCCCACGGAAATGCCGAGGGGCGTCAGCAGCCGGTGGAGCCCCCGGAAGTGCTGCTCCGCCAGGATCTCGGTGGGCGCCATCAGCACGCCCTGGGTGCCGTTGGCGATAGCGACCATCAGTGCTCCGGCGGCCACCAGGGTCTTCCCGGAGCCCACGTCCCCTTGCAGAAGGCGGCTCATCGGGCGAGAGCCGGACATATCCTCCAGAAGCTGCCGCAGCACTCGATGCTGGGCGCCGGTGAGCTGGAACGGCAGCGACGCCTCCAGCCGAGCCACCTGTTCCTCGCCCGCCAGGAAGGGCTGGCCCACCAGCAGGCGCTCCGCGCGGCGCCGCCGGGCCAACGCCGCCTGGAGCACGAAGAACTCCTCGTACACCAGCCGCTTGTGGGCCGCGTCGAGCACCGCACGCGACTCCGGGTAGTGGATCCCCCAGAGTGCTTCGCGCAAGGAGGGCAGCCGGCGCTCGCGCCGCACCGGCTCTGGCAGAGGGTCGGGCAGCAGCGGCGCCACGGGCGGTAGCGCGGCCAACGTGAGCTTCCGAAGCAGCTTCTGGGACAGCCCCTGCGTCAGGGGGTAGACGGGCTGGATGCGCGCGCCCGTGTCCGTCTCGTCCCCGGCCTCCTCCCACTCCGGCGCGCGCAGGCACAGGTCCCACTTGTTCCGGTCCGCCACCCCGTAGACCAGGATCTCGTGGTTGCGGAGCTTCTCGAAGGTGGTCTGGAGGAAGCGCTGGTTGAAGAAGACCATCTTTCCCACGCCGGAGTCGTCCTCCAGCATGACGGAGGTAACCATTAGGCCGGCCTTGGAGCGGCGCGTGTCCACGGAGCGGACCTTCACCAGAAGGGTACAGGGCTGGCCGTGCAGGGCTTGGCGGAGGGGGATGACCTGGTCGCGGCTCTGGTGGCGGCGGGGGTAGAGGCGGAGCAGGTCCGCGACGGAGAAGACGCCCAGTCGGTCCAGCACGGAGGTGTAGCGGGAGCCGACGCCCCTGAGCGCGCTCACCGGCGCCTGGGGCGTGATCTCCGTACCGCCGGAACGCCCCTGTGGGCGAGCCCTCTGCGTGGCCAACACCTACCCTCTCCCCTGCCGTGGCTGCGACCGGCGCCTGTGACTACCAGCACTCGCGCGAAGCAGCCAGCCTGCATCATTCACAAGAGCGGGCGGAAGCCCGCGAGGGGTACGACGCGCGAGTGCCCCGTACCTTGTGCGGGTTGGGGCGCCTCCGGCACGGACCCCTCGCCTGTAAGGCTGCTCTTCTGTCCGGTCCGCCAGCAGGCCCAATTGTAGGGCGCCTGGTTGGAGCGTGTCAAACCAGCGAGGGACCAAGTGATGCTCAGGGAGGCCCTGGAAGAGCGGGTCCGGTTGTGGGAGCCTAGCACTTGGCCGGCGTGAAGCCTGCCAGCCCAGAACCCAATCCATGGGTCGGAGGGTACCACACTTCGATGCCGCGCCGGTCCACCCAGGTCGGCGGATCCGGGAGCTCAGGCCGCCAGGGCGTCCCCTAGTCCGCGCGACCAGGGAACACGCCCCACGTCGGGCGAACTCCTTGTAGGCGCCGGCCCCCGGCCTCCTTCAGCCAGGTAGGCAAGCTCTTGAGCGGGACCGACAGACTCCCCAGGCCAAGCGCGGCCTCAGGCCAGGAGTGGCGGCGCATCCACGCGAGGAGGGGATCTATGGGCGTTCTAGATGGCGGTGTAGCTCGGCAGGCGGGGGGTGGTGGCCTTCGGCAGGGTTCGGCGCCGATGCCCTTCCGGACGGCGTTCGCTCTCGCGCTTCTGGTGCTGCTTCTGGGCGCCTACGCCTCCGCCGCGCCCCCTCGGTCCGATGACTTCCGCTCTGGGATAGCGCCCTTCTGGAAGCTCACCCAGACCGTCGGAAGCCAGTCCCTCCCGCCGCCGCTGACCGGCATCGACGATGGCCGCCTGATCCTCCGCAGCGCCAACCAGGACATCTGGGACCGCACCTGGGAGCCCGTCTTCCTCAACCAGAAGGCCTCCGGCGACTTCCGTTTGGAGGTTACGGTTCACAGCGTGCCCAGCCAGGACCGCTACTCCGGCGTTGGCCTCATGGTTGCCCAGCGAACCTACAACTTCGTCCGCGCGCCCCGGCGGATCCCCACCTGGTACATGGTGCTGGTCACCCGGGCGAATGGCGCGGAGGTGAAGTTCGGAGGGCGGGGCTTCGGCACCAGCCGGCAGTTCCGAGACCTCAACCGGCTGCCCTGCCGCCTGAGGCTGGACCGCCGGGGAAGCGCCATGCGGGCCGCCTACTCCCCGGACGAGGGCGTGAACTGGACGGACCTGGGCCCGCCCGTGGACCTGGGTGCCGGTCCCTTCGCCTTGCTTCAGGACCCCGTGTTGGTCGGCATCGCGGCGCAAACGCATGCGGGCCAGGCCCTGGGTACCGCAGAGGTGGGTGCTTTCTACGCTTCCGCCCTCACCGACAAGGGTCCGACGACTCCGCCGCCGGCGTCGGCGCGCGATCAGCACGTGACCTCTCTTGGTTTCTCCTCGGACGGCAATCTTCTGGTCGCGGGGATGGCGGGTGCTCAGCAAGCTCGGATCTTCGAGGTCGGCTCCGGCAGGATGCTGGAGGAGAGGCACTTCGGCGGGCTGCGTCCCGGCCAGATGCTGCTGCTGCCGACCAGAGACACGATCTCCGTTGGCGATGGCGGCCCGGCGGAGCTGGCGCGGGCGCGCCTCCAGGCCGGGAGCACCGTGGCCCAGGAGCCGCTGCTCTTCGCGGACCTGCACGACCTCTCTCCCGACGGCCGTCTGCTGGCGCTATCGGAGAGCGCCCAGGGCAAGATTGTGCTTCAGGACGAGGGTTCCGGTAAGCCCGTTCGAGAGATTCGCCCACAGGACATGGTTCCGGCCCGGCCGGTCTTCAGCCCCAGGGGCGATACATTGGCGGTGACCTGTGCGGCGGGGAACGTGCGGCTCTTCGCTGCGGCCACCGGGCAGGAGCGGGGTCTCCTGCAGCCCGTGCCGCCGCCCACGAGTTACGAGCGCTACCTCTTCTGGGTCGTGGCCGCCACGATGCTGCTGCTGGCCTTCTACCTTCTGCCCTTCCTGGCGCCGCTGCGCGGGCTGCTGCGGGTGCGGCCGCCCCGCGAGACCTGGCGCTGCCAGGACTGCCGGTACGAGGGGCCAAGCGACGACTTCAGTCGGTCCGCCGCGTCGCCCGAGGCTGACGGAAGCGGATGCCCCAAGTGCGGAAGCCGCTACGTGGAGATCCGCCGCTCCGCCTCCGGGCTGGGCGCGCTGCCCAGGCCGGTTCGATGGCTGCTGGTGGCCGAGCTAGTGGGTCTGGCCGCCTTCGTGTCTCTCTCCGCAAAGGTTCCGATGAAGGCCTTCCGGGTCTCCGGCGTGGCCTTTGCCCCCAGCGGCGACCTGATGGCGACCACCGGGGAGGCCGTCCGCATCGACGGCAATGTCACGACCACCTCGCCCCAGGTGTGGTTGTGGAGCGAGACCACGCGCAAGCCCCTCCAGGTGCTGGAGGGATGCCGGCTGATCGCCTTCGCCCCGAAGGGGATCTCGATGCTGGTCGCTGGCGAAGAGAGCTCTTCGGGCCCCTTCCGCCAGATACGGTACGCTTCGCCTCGGCTGCTGGACACCCGAACGCGCCGCCCCATCGCCACCCTCACCCAACAGACGGGCTGGCTGCGTACCTTCGCCTTCTCCTCGGACGGCCGCCTTCTCGCCACCGCCAACGGCCACAAGGTCCTGCTATGGGACGCCATCTCGGGGAAGCTGGTGAGGAGTTTCTAGGGGCGGGTCGGTTGGGAAGGGAAAGAGCCCCTCACGCCCCTACCCCCTCTCCCGCGCGGCGGGCGAGGGGGCTCAGGTTCAGCTCTGGTGGCCGCAAGGGACGCCAGCAGAGCCCCGGGGTCTGCCACAGCTCC
>DASXUI010000316.1:0-1656 GCA_036504955.1 Armatimonadota bacterium | reverse complement strand
CGCCAACCCAGCCTACGACCCTGCCCGCTCAGCCGAGTGGTGGCGTGAGGAGATCGAGTCGCTTAAGGCCCTCTACCCCGGCAAGCCGGTGATCGTCACGGAGTGCGGCTACCCCGCGCTCGAAGGCATCGCCGAGGGGGCTGTGGGTGAGACGATGCAGGCTCAGGTGCTTGAGGCGGAGCTCGGCGCTCTTCGGCCGCCGCTGGTCTCGGGTGTCACGGTGTGGTGTTGGGCCGACCACCCATGGCCGGAAGAGGACTTCCTCCGGTACCTGACCACCTCTCCCTTCGGCGTTGTATCGAGGGCCAGAAGGCCCAAGCCGGCCCTGGAGGCTGTAAGTCGAGCGTTCAGGAAGGCGCGGAGCATCACAGCCGTCCGCGCGCCGCATGCCCCCAACGCCGAGGACCTGTTCGTCCGCATGGTGAGGCCGCACCTCCAGGAGATACCTGAGGTGCCCTTCCCCGAGGGCTTCGGGATACGCCCCATGCGGCCCGGGGAAGGCGCCCTATGGACCGACATCCAGAAGGACACGGAGCGCCTCTTCACCATTGGCAATGACCTCTTCGAGCGCGAGTTCGGTGACGACCCAGAGGCCACCACCTGGCGCTGCTTCCTCGTGGTGGACGCGCGTGGCACGGCCGTGGGCACCATCAGCGCGTGGTACTCCCGGGACGTGGGAGGCTTGGACTACGGCCGCATCCACTGGGTGGCCATCCGGCCCGCGTTCCAGGGCAAGGGCCTCGGCAAGGCCGCGCTCAGCCACGCGATGCGGGTTCTGGCACGGCACCACGTCCGCGCATGGCTTGACACCTCCACCGCCCGACTACCCGCGCTGAGGATGTACCTGGACTTCGGCTTCCTCCCAGACCTCGAACTGGCGGGCGCTCGGGAGGCCTGGACGTCCGTCCAGGCCAAGCTCAGGCACCCGGTGCTCGACGCGGCGCTTGGCCGCAAAGCGACCCCGTAGTGACGGTGGTCGTTAGGCTCTAGCTCGGCACGAGGATAGGGCCAAGGTACCAGGATGGCCGCGAACCCCCGCGCTATACTGGACATCGGAGTCAATGGCTACGGAGCCTTAGCCCGCATTGCTCACGAGAGCGGGCGGAAGCCCACGCCATGCGCGACGCGCAAGCGCCTCGTGCATTATGCGGGTTAGCACAGACGCCCACTGGAGTAAGGTATGGCACCACCCCGAACATCGCTGGCCTACCGAGTCACCTTCCCCTTCCTGAAGGCCGCGATACAGGTTGTGATGCACCTTCTGGCGCCGCTCCGGATCGAGGGCTGCGGAAACGTGCCCAGGAGTGGCGGAGTGCTGATCACGCCCAACCACCTCAGTGACTGCGACCCCTTTGCGGTGACTGTCGGTCTCCGCCGCCGCGCCTGGCACATGGGCAAAGCCGAGCTCTTCGAGATGCCCGTGGTTGGCGCCTTCTGCCGCTTCTGCCAGACCTTCGCGGTGAAGCGGGGTCAACCCGATCGTGAGGCGCTCCGCATGGCGGAGGCGCTGCTTCGGGCCGGAGAGGCGGTCCTGGTTTTCCCCGAAGGACGGCTGAGCGAGACTGGACTCCTGCAGCCCATGTACAGCGGCGTGGCGCTCCTGGCCCTTCGCACCGGCGTGCCCGTGGTACCCGTCGGCCTCACGGGCACCGACTC
>DASXUI010000315.1:0-2326 GCA_036504955.1 Armatimonadota bacterium | reverse complement strand
GCGGGCGACGGCGCCACCCAGTTCACCAACGGCTGCCAGCTCAACAACAGCGGCATCGTGGAGACGGACACCGGCAGCCTCCTGTTCCCTGGCTACACCCACACCTTCAGCAAGGGCACCCAGTTCACCGGCAAGGGACTGGTTCAGTTCTCTGGGGCTAGTATCGCAGTGAGTGGTCCCCTCAGCGTTCAGGGGAACCTGGAGATGCTCGGGGGCGTGCTGACGGGCGCGTGGGAGCTGGATGGCCGCATGGTCTGGTCCGGCGGGACCCTCCAGGGCCAGCTCACCGTGCCCCAGGGCTCTCAGCTCAACCTGAGCGGTGACACCGACAAGGCGCTGCTGAACGCAACGCTGAACAACGCTGGAACCATCACCTGGACGGACAAGGGTCACCTGGTCTTCACCAGCAGCACCCTGAACAACAGCGGCCTCTTCGACTGCCAGAGCGACTCTCTGTTGGTCGGGTGGCTGGCAGACCCGCAGGTCTTCCACAACACTGGCACCTTCCGCAAGTCCGCGGGCGCCGGGGCGACCACCTTCTACAGCACCGTCCAGCTCACCAACAGCGGCACCCTGGAGACCGATAGCGGCAGCCTCATCCTCGCCGGCGGCGTGCATACCTTCGCCCAGGGCACCCGGCTGATTGGCAAGGGCCCGGTCCGCATCACGGGGTCCCAGGTCACCCTCAGCGGGGACATCCCCACCGAGGCAGGCGTGGAGCTCGCGGGAGGGGAGTTGGACGGCGCGGGGTCCTTCGTGGGCGCCCTCACCTGGTCGGGCGGCTTTGTGAAGGCACAGCTCGCGGTTCACAAGGGCAGCCATCTCCAGATCACCGGGGACGATAGCAAGGACCTGATCGGCGGGCACCTGGTCCTGGATGGCGACACGACGTGGTCCGGCAAGGGCCAGTTGACCTACCAGGACGGGGCCGTCATCGACCAGAACGGCACCCTGACCCCCCAGACACCCTACCTGTTCGGCCAGGGGGGCGGCGCCGACTCCACCTTCAACAACAACGGCACGCTCCTCGGGCCCGGCTCCATCAATGGGGACCACGTCGTCAACAACGGCACCATTCGGGTCGATTCCGCCGCCAACATCGTGACCGTCTACAACGGCTTCACCCAGGCGCCCTCCGGAACGCTGGTGCTGGGCGTCCAGAGCGCCGACCCGAAGACGGGCTACGGCAGGTTGGTGGTGAACGGCACGGCCCACTTGAACGGGACGCTGAAGCTGGAGCTCGCCAAGGGCCTATCGCTGACCCCCAAGGACGTGCTCTCGCCGATCCAGTTCGGCGCGCAAGACGGCGCCATCTCCCGCATCCAGGGGATCACGCTGCCCGCCGACGAGACCCTGGAGCCCTTGTACGGCTTCTCGGACCTCAGTCTTCATGTGGTTACGGCTCCCCTGGGCAGCACGGGTCCCTGGCTGCAGTTGCAGGGACGCTCCGTTGTCCGCTACGGCGTGCCCGCCTCCGACTTCATCTACTACGGGAACGGCAGCGACAAGGACATCTACGACGTGCTGATGTTCATCCACGTGCCCAGGGGCATGGATGTCTCCCTCACGGGACCCGCTATCCCCCAGGCGAAGCTCCCAGACGGCGACCCCTTCAACACCGTGGCCATCGACACCGGGACGGAGCAGTTCATCCCCATCTACATCTACAAGCTCCCCGCCCATTTCGCCGGCAGCTACCGGCTGGCGCTGACGCCGAGAACCCAGCATGCGCACGAGATCGTCGACGTCTCCGTCGACCTTCTGACCGCCCCGGAGTCCGAGTTCAGCCGGACCGGCCTGGGCCAGTCCCTCTGGATCGACCTCCTGGCTCAGGAACTGGCCGTGGTCTACCGCAACCCGACGCAGGTTCCCACGCTGCCCGTCCCGTCAGTGGTGGACCTTCTCAAGCCCGTGGCGCTGTCCGTCGCGGAGGCGGTCGATCCGGCGATCCCGACGGGTGAGCGTGGGCGGAGGACCGGTGCCGCGGGGCCCTCGGAGTTGAAGCAGGTCCCCCCAGACCCCAGCGACCCGGGGACGGACCCGGCCGGCTTCTTCAACCAGCAGATGCATAACGGCAACATCCAAAGCATCTTCGACACCGGGCCCATCCCCGCGCCCTACGCCTATGCCGGAGGGATCGTGCTCACCATTTTCTCCGGGGCCGCGCTCGTGGCTGGGGCCCCGGGGATCGCCATCAGTCTCGGTGTTGCCGGTGGCCTCTTCACCATCTGGGGCATCATCTCCACCGGCCAGTCGCTGGAGACCATCAACAGCCAGAAGCACCAGCAGGTGGTCGCGCCCGGCGATCCCAACGAGAAGTCCGGCC
>DASXUI010000314.1:0-22836 GCA_036504955.1 Armatimonadota bacterium | reverse complement strand
CACAGAGGGCACAGAGCAACACAGAGAGGACCAACCCCAGGTGTCCTGGTTGGTCCTCTCTGTGTTCCTCTGTGCCCTCTGTGCCTCTGTGGTGAGGGTCTTGCTCTACCGAAGCCTACCGCAGGGAGTCGGTGCGGAGGCGGTCGATCTCGTCCTGCATCTCCATGCGCATCTGCTCCATCTGCTGGAGCAGGTTCAGGATGACCTCCACCCCCGCCAGGTTCACCCCCATGTCGCGCGTCAGCCTCTGTATCTGGCGAAGCCGATCGATGTCCGTCTCGGAGTAGAGGCGGTTTCGGTTGTCTCGCCTCTGCGGCTTCACCAACCCGAGGCGCTCGTAGAGCCGCAGCGTCTGCGGATGCATCTCGCAGAGCTTGGCTGCTACGCTGATCACATACACCGGTTCGTCGTGGCTGCGTGGCACCTTAGTGACTCCATCCCGCGCCCGGGAGCCTGGGGGCTTGGCGCCTCGGGCTTCTCGCTACGCCGGCTGCCGGGGGTTCTCGGGTCTCAGGGCGGCCAACTCCGTTACCAACTCCCGTTCACGGTCCTGAAGGTTCCTCGGTACGACCACTTTCACCCTCACGAACTCGTCGCCGAATCCGCCACCCTTGAGGCGAGGCATCCCCTGTCCCGAGAGTCGGAAGGCCTGGCCGCTCTGGGTCCCGGGCGGGATCTTCATGGATCCGCGCCCCTTGACGGTCGGCACCTGGATCTCGGCTCCCAGGGCAGCCTCCGGGAAGGTGACTGGGACCTCCGCGGTAAGGTCATCCCCCTTGCGCTCGAAGACGGGGTGAGGCCGCACGTTCACTATCAGGTACAGGTTGCCCCTCGGCCCCCCATGGGCGCCGGGCAGTCCCTCTCCGGCCAGTCGGATCTTGGAGCCGGTGTCGACGCCGGGAGGGATCTTCACCTCGATCCGGCGCTGGCGCATGACTCTGCCCCGGCCGTTGCAGTTGGGGCAGGCCTCCGCGCTCACCTGGCCGGTGCCGTCGCACTCGTCGCAGGGCATCCCCAGCAGCCCGCCGAGGCTACGGCCCTTGCCGGTACCCTTGCACTTCGGACACTGCTTCTTCCCGGAGCCAGGCTTCTCGCCGGACCCCTCGCACTTGCCGCAGGTCTCGGGCAGCTCCAGGTTGATGGAGCGTACGGCGCCCTTGTAGGCGTCCTCCAGGTTGATAAAGATCTCCTCCTGGATGTCTTCGCCGGGAGCCGCTTTGGGGGCCCGCTGCCGGGGCTGGCCACGCGTAGTCGTGCCGCCGCCAGCGGCGCCGCCGAACAGGGTCTCAAAGATGTCCCCCAGGCCCCCGCCGGCACCGAAGTCCCCAGCCTGCGGGTTGTAGGTCTGGTAGGTGAAGCCTCCCGGGCCCCCGGCACCGGGTGGCGGCATACCGCCGCTCTTCCAGTGCTCGCCGAACTGGTCGTAGGAGCGCCGCTTCTCAGCGTCGGACAGGACTTCGTAGGCTTCGGATACCTCCTTGAAGCGTTCCTCGGCTTCCTTCTTGTTTGGGTTGACATCCGGATGGTACTTGCGGGCCAGCTTGCGGTACGCCTGCTTGATCTCTTTTTCGCTGGCGCCGCGGCCCACACCCAAAACGGAGTAAAAGTCCTTGGCCATAGGAGTCCGTAAGCCACGCGACCGGCGACAGGCTGCTGGCTAGCCTGGAAGTCCCCAGGGCAAGCATCCCATCGCCGGGCGCGTGGCCCATGCCTTTCATGTGCGTGGCGGAGCGTCCGCGAATCCACGCGCTCCACCCTGAAGTGTGGTTGAGGATAGGGCCGCTAGGCCGGTGGCTCTACGCGCCCACCCTCACTTCGATCTTCTTCGGCTTCGTGTCCTCGCTCTTGGGCAGCCGGATTTCCAGAATGCCATCGACGTAGCTCGCGCGGACGTCATCGGCCTTGATGGGAACGCCGATGGTGAAGGAGCGGTGGAACCGTCCGTAGGCGCGCTCCAGCCGGATGTAGGCGTCCTTGCGGTCGTCACTAGGCAACCGACGCTCGCCGCTAACGGTCAGCGTGTCCGCCGTAAGCTCGATCTGGATCTCCTCCTGCTTCATACCGGGTAGCTCCGCCCTAAGCAGGATCTCGTTCTGATCCTCCAGGATATCGACTACCGGAGCCCAGACACGACTGTTGGCGGGCTCACGGTGGGTCTGACGAGCGCTGCCCGACCGCTGCTCGAACAAGCGGTTCATGTCGTCCTGGATTGCGCGAAGCTCGTCAAAGGGGTTCCAACGTGCTACGTCCAAGGGCGTCTCCTTCCTGTACCAGGTCCGGCCGCTTCACTCCTACCTGTCGGAGAGTGGCGGGCCGAATGCCATCCTCCGACATTGACGAAACTGCCTGTCTGACCTGCGTTGTCCACGGGAGGCTTGCGGAAGCCCCTGCCATGCGCGATGCTCAAGCGCGACGCACGACAGGGGCTGGGCGGTTACTCCGCCTTGAACTCCGCGTCGATGACCTCGTCGTCCTGAGGCTTGGAGCCGGCCGCCGAGGCTGCCCCCGCGGGCTCCTCCGCTCCTGCCCCCGGCGCCGCGCCCGCGCCATCGCCCGGGTACTGCTGTGAGGCCTGCTGATAGAGGATCTCGCTGAGCTTGTAGGACGCTTGCTGTAGCTCCTCGGTGGTCAGCTTGATGCGCTCGATGTCGTTGTCCTTCATCGCCCCCTGGAGGTTGCTCAGGGCGGTCTCGATTCGGGACTTCTCCTCGGCCGGAACCTTCTCGCCCAGGTCCTTCAGGTTCTTCTGCGTCGCGTAGATGAGCTGATCCGCGCGGTTACGAACCTCCGCTTCCTCGCGGCGCTGCTTGTCCTCGCTGGCGTGAGCCTCGGCCTCATGCACCATCCGGTCGACGTCGCCCTTGTTCAGGTTGCTGGAGCCCGTGATCGTGATCCGCTGCTCGCGGCCGGTGGCCTTGTCCTTGGCCGACACGTTCACGATGCCGTTGGCGTCGATGTCGAAGGTCACCTCAACCTGAGGCACGCCGCGCGGTGCGGGCGGGATCCCGCCAAGCTGGAACTCGCCCAGCAGCTTGTTGGCAGCCGCGATCTCGCGCTCGCCCTGGAAGACCTTGATGCCGACCTCCGTCTGACCGTCCGCCGCGGTGGTGAAGGTATCGCTCTTCCGGGTCGGGATGGTGGTGTTCCGCTCGATGAGCTTGGTCATCACGCCGCCGAGGGTCTCGATGCCCAGGGACAGCGGCGTCACGTCAAGCAGCACCAGTCCGTGGACCTCGCCACCCAGAACGCCCGCCTGTAGGGCCGCACCCACGGCGACGACCTCGTCCGGGTTGACGCCCCGATGAGGCTCCTTGCCGCCAAGCTGCGTCACCAATTCCTGGATCATCGGCATCCGGGTGGAGCCGCCGACGAGCACGATCTCGTCCAGGTCCTTCTCCGTGATGCCCGCGTCGGAGAGGGCGCGCTTGAAGGGCCCCACGGTGCGGTCCTTGAGGTCGCTGGTCAGCTCCTCGAACTTGGCTCGGGTAAGGGTCTGCTCCAAGTGGGCAGGCCCGTCCGCGGTCATGGTGATGAAGGGCAGATTGATGCTCGTCTGCACCATCGAAGACAGCTCAATCTTGGCCTTCTCCGACGCCTCCCGGAGTCGCTGCAGGGCCTGACGGTCCTTGCGGACGTCGATGCCGCTGGTCTTGCGGAACTCCTCGGCGACGTAGTCCACCAGGCGCTGGTCCCAGTCGTCACCTCCCAGGTGCGTATCGCCTGCGGTAGAGCGGACCTCGAAGACACCCTCGCCCACGTCCAGCACTGAGACGTCGAAGGTGCCGCCGCCCAGGTCGTAGACCAGGATGGTCTCGTTCTTCTTGCGGTCGAGGCCATAGGCCAGGGAGGCCGCGGTGGGCTCGTTGATGATTCGCAGGACCTGAAGCCCGGCGATCTCACCCGCGTTCTTGGTGGCCGTGCGCTGGGCGTCGTTGAAGTACGCCGGAACGGTGATGACGGCCTTGTCCACGGTCTCGCCCAGGTAGGTCTCCGCGTCGGTCTTGAGTTTCCTCAGGATCATGGCGGAGATCTCCTCGGGGGAGTACTTCTTGCCGTCAACGTCCACACGGTAGTCGGTGCCCATGTGGCGCTTGATGGAGCTGACGGTGCGCTCCGGATTCAGGACCGCCTGCCGCTTGGCCTGCTGGCCGACGAGCCGCTGGCCGTCCTTGGTGAAGCCGACGACGGAGGGCGTCAGCCGACTCCCTTCCGCGTTGGCGATGACGGTGGACTCACCGCCCTCCATAACAGCCACCACCGAGTTGGTGGTCCCGAGATCGATGCCTACGGTCTTTGCCATGCTCCTGACACCTCCGAGGAGTACGTACCCCAGACCCTACTGTCTCCTAACTCGACGAAACAGTGTCTTGAGTAACCACATTGCTTAAGCCAATCAGAAGTATAGACCTTGAGTGTGGTATTGTCAAGTCGCCGCGGTTGTCTGTCCCCCGCACCACCAGGGACTGGCCGGGGGAGGACCATCACCTGGAGGACGGATGGAGTCGCGCAGACGAACGTCTGCGCCCCAACGGCCACCGCCGTGGTGGAATCGGGTTGCCGGGATTGGGTTGGGCGGAGAGCGGCACGACCACTACTGGGAGGCCGGGCAGGCGCCTTGTCCAGGGCAGGACTCGACGAGCGTGGGACTGAACCCTACCTTGTTCTGGGCGACAGACAGGGCAGCGCTCTGGGGACCCACGAACCCAAGGATTCGCGGCCCGGTCGGTAGGCTGGAGGAAGGGGTATGTGGGGTATGGCCGTTGCGGAGAGTGGGGACCCGGAGGTGCCAGTCAGGCCCCGCCGCCACGGCGGGCGCCGAGCCGCCCTGCTGCTGGTGGGGCTCTGCGTCCTCTACCTGGGCTACCGCTTCATCTTCGGACGGGGACCGAAGCCCATCGCGGTTCGCATGGCCACCGTCGTGTCCGGGCCCTTGACGGTGTCCCTCATGGCCACCGAGAGCGGCAGTGTGGAGGCTGACACGGAGGTTCGGGTCATCCCCCGGGTCTCGGGCATCCTGACGCGTCTCCTGGCGAAGGAGGGCGACCGGGTGCGCGCCGGCCAGGTGCTGGCCGTGCTGGACCGCGACGATGCCGACGTCCAGCTCCGAGAGGCCAGAGCGCGGGTGGGCGCGTCCGACGCCCGTCTCCGGCAGGCGGGGAGTGGTCTTGTGTTGCAGGTGGACCAGTCAGCCGCTGAGATCGAGCGGGCGAGGGCGGGGCTGCGAGCGGCAATTGAGGCGGAGCGAGCCGCGTCCTCAAGGGCCGCCGCTCAGCCGGAGCAGACGCGCCAGGCCGTGAGGCAGGCCGAAGCTCGGGTAGACGCGGCGCGCGCGGCCGTGGACCTGTCGCGGCGGGGTGCTCGACGGGAGGTCATCGCCCAGGCCGAAGCAGCGCTTTCCCAGGCGCAGGCCTCCGCGAAGGAAGCGGGCAGGTCGCGGGCAAGGTTGGAGGCCCTGCTTAAACAGGGGGCCGTCTCTCAGTCCGACGTGGATGTGGCGGTGGCCCGCGCGGATGCCGCCGACGCCGCCGTGCGGACGGCCGAACAGCAGCTTCTGGTGGCGAAGGACCAGACGCTGCCCGAGGAGCTGCGGAGCGCGGAGGCAAGGCTCCGCGAGGCTCAGGAGGCTCTGGCGTCCGCCCGTACCGGGCAGGTACAGAATGAGCTTCAACGGCGTGAGGCCCGAGCCGCCGCGGCCCGGGTGTCCGAGGCTCAGGCCCAACTGAGGGCGGCGAAGGCCGGCGCCAGGCAGATCCAGCTCCGTCAGGAGGAGCGGGCGGCTGCCCTCGCAGCGCTGGATCAGTCGCGTGCCGGACTCGACCAGGCACGGACGCGCTTCCGCTACACCACCGTGACCGCGCCCGTCTCCGGACTGGTGGCGCAGGTAAACGTGAAGGAGGGCGAGTTCATCCTCGGCGGCGCTACCTTTGGGTTGGGGGCTTCCCAGTTAGCGATCCTCACCCTGATTGACGAGCACCGGCTGTGGCTGAAGGCCAACCTGGATGAGGCGGATCTGCCCCGAGTGAGGCTTGGGCAGCCCGTGCTGGTCCACAGCGACGCCTATCCTCGTCGACCCTTCCACGGGAAAGTGGTGGAGATCGCGCCGGTGGCGCAGACCCAGAGGCTGGAGGCGCGAACCTTTAGGGTGAAGGTGTCGGTGGATGACGCTGGTGGACGGCTCCGACCCGGCATGTCCGGCGACTTGGAGATCCTGGTTCAGCAGATACCCAGGGCTCTGAGTCTCCCCACGAGAGCCCTGGTCGTGCAGGGCGAACGGCGGCGTGTATACCGAGTCGTGGGGGGAGTGGCTCACCTGACGCCGGTGGTTGTGGGCGCGTCGACGCTCACTCAGACGGAGATTCTGTCGGGGCTGCATGAGGGCGACCTGGTGGTGAGCTCTTCGGATGCCGAGGGTCTCGCGGAGGGAGTCCAAGTTGTGGATCGGCCCAAGGCATGAGCTTCGAGCCCGTCCGGATTGCCTGGGGCGCGTTGTGCGTCAACCGGCTGAGGTCCGGCCTCACGATGCTGGGGGTGATCATCGGTGTGAGCTCCGTGATCCTGCTCGTGTCCTTGGGCGAGGCCATGCGCGACTACATCACGGGGCAGCTTGAGGGGATAGGCTCGAACCTCATCTTCGTGACGCCGGGCAAGACTGAGACGAGCGGCGGGGCCTTCACAACCACGGGAGGCACCCGGTACGCCCTTACGCTGGCGGATGCCGATGCGGTGGCCCAGGAGTGTGACGCCGTGACGAAGGTCTCACCCATGGTCGAGGGCACCGGACCGGTGCGCTACTTCGGCAAGTCCCGCGACGTGCAGTTGGTGGGCGCTACCGAGACCTGGGAGAGCGTTCGAAACATGCACGCGGAGGTGGGGTCCTTCATCACCCGAGCGGACGTGGACGCCGGGAGGCGGGTATGTGTCCTCGGCCGGACAGTCAAGCGCGAGCTTTTCGGGGACGCCGACCCTCTGGGTGAGAAGGTGAAGATCAGCGGCGCCAAGTTTGTGGTCGTCGGTATCATGGAGAAGAAGGGCATGAGCCTCGGGATCGACGTAGACGACCTCGTATTCCTGCCCCTAACCTCTGCCATGGAGTTGATGGATACCACGCGGCTGAATGCCATCGTGGCCTCCTGCGCCGGCCAGGCGGAGATAGAGAGGGCTCAGCGCCAGATCAAGACGGCGCTCAGCCGACGGCACCATGGCAACGAGGACTTCACAGTCATCACCCAGGCGGCCATACTATCAACGATGGTAACCATTCTGAAGGTGCTCACCGCCGTGTTGGGCAGCATCGCGGCCATCTCGCTGATCGTGGGCGGCATCGGCATCATGAACATCATGCTGGTGTCGGTGACGGAGCGTACTCGTGAGATTGGCATTCGCAAGGCGGTCGGCGCATGCAACCGGCACATCCTGGCGCAGTTCCTGGTGGAATCCACGGTGCTCAGCGTGCTGGGCGGTGTCATAGGGGTGGTGCTCGCGGCAGTGGCGTCGGTGGTCGTTTCGGTGGCCATCCCGAGCATGCCGACGCGGGTGGCACCGTACTCGGTAGGCTTGGCCTTCACCTTCTCGGCAGCAGTCGGGATCTTCTTCGGCGTGTACCCGGCGGCCAAGGCCTCGCGGCTGGACCCGATTGAGGCGCTCCGCCGCGAGTGAGCCGCCACTCGCCGGGGCTCCTGGAGACTGATGACGACCCACAGCATTCTGATGCTTCTCGCCGCCGCTGGGCTGGTGGTGCTCAACGGCTTCTTCGTGGCGGCTGAGTTCGCGCTGGTGAAGGTGCGCGCCACGCGCATCGAGGAGCTCGCCAAAGGGGGCAGCCCCGCCGCCAGCCTGGTTAGGTACCAGATACGGCACCTCGATGGCTACCTCTCCGCAGCGCAGTTCGGGGTCACGCTTGCCAGCTTGGCCCTGGGCTGGATTGGCGAACCCGCCTTCGGGTCGATTCTGGAGCCGCTCGTCGAGCGCCTCCGCCCGGTACTGCCCATCTCAACCGGCACGCTGGCGATGGTGCTGGCCTTCTGCCTGATCACCTTCCTTCACATCGTCTTCGGCGAGCAAACCCCCAAGCAGGCGGCGATCGTCCGGGCTGAGTCCACCAGCCTGCTGATCGCTTACCCGCTCCACTGGTTCTACCGGCTCTGCTATCCCCCCATCGCCCTGCTTCGAGTCAGCGCCAACCTGGTGCTGGGGACACTCGGGCTAGGTCAGGGATCGGGGCACGAAGCGGCACACTCCGAGGAGGAGATCCGGATGCTCCTGAACGCCTCCACGGAGACCGGCGTGCTGGAGGAGCGCGAAGTGGACATGATGGAGCATGTCTTCGACTTTGGGGATACCTCCGTCCACTCCGTGATGGTGCCCCGCGTGGACATCGCCTACCTGTCCATCGACTGGACGATGACACGCGTGCTGGAGGTGATGAAGGAGAGGCCCCACACTCGCTACCTGCTGGTGGAGGACGAGGATCTGGACCGCGTGGTGGGCTTCGTGCACCTGAAGGACCTGATCCACCTGACGCGCCGCCGCAGCGCCAACCTGGAGGAAGTGAGGCGCGACTTACCCATGGTGCCGGAGAGCCAGAGCATTGACCGCCTGCTGAGAACCTTCCAGCAGAACCGAGTTCAGATGGCGCTGGTGCTGGATGAGTACGGCGGCACGGCGGGCATGGTGACGCTTCAGGACCTCGTCGAGGAGATCCTGGGGGAGGTTCCGGATGAGTTCGAGTCGGAGGCCCCACGGATTCGCGAGGAGGACGGGGAGCTGAGGATCGCCGGCACCACGAGTCTGTCGGAGGTTGCCGATCGGTCTGGCCTGCACCTCAGCGACGAGGAGTTCGATACCCTGGGCGGGTACATCATGGGCGCCCTGGGCCGCCTCCCCAATGAGGGCGAGTCGCTGGATGTGGACGGCTACCGGCTCACGGTCGAGAAGATGGCTGGTCAGCGGATTCAGGAGATCAGCCTCTGCGCCTCCGCCCCCAAACCTGTGGAGCCTCCCGAGGAGTCTGGGGAGTAGAGAACCAGCCCTTCAGCCTGAGCCGGCCCTGGCGCTGAGGAAGGCGCCCATTCGGCCGGTGAGGCCGTCCCGGCGGTAGCTGAAGAAGAGCTCCTCGGAGCAGCAGGTGCAAGGCGAACCCAGCGTAATCCGGTCTCGGGGTACGCCCGCGCCTAGAAGTGTGTTCAGGTTCACGGCTTCGAGGCTGAGGTAGGGACTGCCGCCACGGCTTGCCACCGCGCCGGGGATCCCCCCGAACCGCTCAGCAAGCTCTGCCCCTACCTGGTAGCAGCACTGGCGGATGTGGGGACCGAGGGCGACCAGGCAGTCCTCTGGGGCGGTGCCGAAGGCGTCACCCATGGCCTTGAGAGTAGCAGCCCCGATCTGCTCGCCCGTGCCACGCCAGCCGGCGTGCGCCAGGCCCACCGCCTGGTGCCGGGTGTCCGCTATGAGGATGGAAAGGCAGTCGGCGAAGTAGAGGCCGAGCAGAGGGGGGAGGTCCGCCGCCTGGGCGATCAAGGCATCCGCGCCGGGCAGGGCCTCGGCGAAGACGCGGGCACCTCGACCCCGATCCGCGGGCGAGACCCGGGCGACGCCAGCTCCGTGGACCTGCTCGGCGCAGACCAGGTCCTCCAGACCCAATCCGAGGGTCTCGGCCGCCGCCTGGCGGTTCCGTAGCACGGCCTCCTCGGCATCGCCGACGTGGAGGCCCAGGTTCAGGCCCGCGTAGGGGGGCTCACTCGTGCCGCCGTGCCGGGTGCTGAAGCCGTGAGTGACCCAGGGCAGCCTAGCGAGCGGCTCCGCTCTCCACCATCGCAGTCCTTCGACCTCTTCGCACGCCCAGCTCAAGCGCCTGCTCCTCCGTCAGCTCGTACGCCTGTGCGACCCCCAGCAGGCCCATCTGGTACTCCTGCCACAGGTACTCGCGGTCCAGGTGGAGGCTGAGCACCTCCCAGGGGAAGACCTCGCTCTGGCCGCGCTCCCGGCGCACCTGCCAGTCGATGTCCACCTCCAGCTCCCGGGCGGCGCGGCGCCAATCGCCGCCAAGCTCCTTCGCCAGCACCAGCAGCCCAGAGAGCCGTCGGTCGCCCCGGGCCAGGAGCGCCTGGAGCTCCATCATCCTTGGGCTCGCCATGTCGACCTTAACCCTGGGGTAGCTATTGAGCGCCTTCTCCAGCAGCCGCTGCTTGGCCTGAAGCGTCTTCACCGGCTCGGTGGCCTGCCACTGGAAGGGCGTGAAGGGCTTGGGGACCAGCGGATTCATGCTGAGCGTGATCTCGGTCGAGGGGTGGGCTTCCCAGAGCCGCTTCGCCATGTCGGCCACGCCGAGTACGTCCTCGTCGGTCTCGGTAGGCAGTCCGCACATGAAGTAGAGTTTGATGCGTCGTATCCCGCTACGGACCGCGTTGCCCACTGCCTCCTGAAGCGCACTCTCCTTCATCGGCTTCTTGATGACCTTGCGCAGCCGGTCGGTGCCTGCCTCCGGTGCCAACGTCAGGGAGCGCGAGCCGCCCTTGGCGAGGGCGTCCGTCAGGCGTTGGCGGGTCGTCTCAGCCCGAACCGACGCCGCGCTCACCTGGAAGCCGCTGTCCGCGAAGTGAGAGGCGATCTCCTCGGTGTTCGGGTTGTCCGAGAGTGAGGAGCCGACCAGGCCCACGCGTGGCCGCCACTGGGAATCGGGCGGCATGGCGTCGCACTGGAGCTTCACGCCTTCGGTGTCCTCCTCCTTCCGGTAGCGTACCGGGCGGAACCCGTAGCCGGCGAAGCAGAAGCGGCAAGAGCGCGCGCAGCCCCTCGCCACCTCCATCATCATCATGTTCGGGAACTCCGTGTTGGGAGTCAGGATGGTGGAGGACACGTTGTAGCGGCTGAGGTCCTTCGCGATGCGGCGCCGGATGGGGAAGGGGACGCCCGGCTCCGTGGGATAGATGCGCTCCACCAACCCCTCCGGGGTGTAGTCCACGGAGTAGAAGCGGGGGACGTAGACGCCCTCTACCTGGGCCAGCCGGCGCAGCAGATCGTCTCTGTCCTGCCCGCCGGAGTCGGCCAGCATGACCGAGGCGAGATCCCCCACCATCTCCTCGCCGTCACCCACACAGAAGGCGTCGGCGAACTCCGCGATAGGCTCCGGGTTGATGGTGACCGCGGGTCCGCCGACCAACACCAGGGGGTGCCCGTTGTCACGATCGAGGCTCCTCAGGGGCTGCCCGGCCAGCTCAAGTTGGGTCAGCAGGTTCAGGTAGTCCATCTCGAAGGAGATGGAGAAGGCGATCACGTCGAAGTCACGAAGCGGCGTGTCGCTCTCGAGGCTCCGCCAGGGGGCGCCGCTTCGCACCAGCTCCCTCACATCCTCCTCATCGGGCAGGAAGGCGCGCTCACACACGACCTCAGGCACCTCATTGAAGAGGCGGTAGACCATCTGGAACCCTAGGTTGCTCATGCCCAGGTGATAGGAGTTGGGGAAGGCGAGCGCCACGCGAAGCCTTCCGCCGTGGGGCTTGGTGATAGTGCCCGTCTCGGCTTCAAGTAGGTGCTTGTTCTTGTCTGACAGCTTCAGCATAGGCGAGAGTGTCGCAACGTCCGAGGCAGGAGGCCCCCGCATTGGGGCTCGAGGTGAAAGGGGACACGACCTGGTTATTGTAGCAGATCCCCTGAGGCCCGACCCCTAGCCGCGGAGGGGCGTCGGAGCGCCTGGCCGGTAGGAGTGGGGCCGATCTAGAGGAAGGACGCGACCGTCAGGAGGGCAGCCAGGAGCGCCAGTGCCGCGGCGTCGGCGGCTCGGAAGCGGTACTCGCGGAGGTAGGTTCGGGGCTCCACGGCCCCGAAGGCCCGGCACTGCATGGCGAGGGCGGTTCGCTCAGACCGGCGGGCCGCCGCGGCCAGCAGCCCCAGGCCCAGGCGCGGCAGCTCCCGCAGGTGCCCTAGAGGGCTGTTTGGCGACAGGCCCCGGGCATGTCGAGCGGCGCGCAGCAGGGCCAGGTCGGTCCTTAGCTGCGGCACAGTCCCGAAGGCGGCCAGGAAGGCGAACCCCCAGGCCGGCGGCACCCTCAGGGTCCGCACGGCCGCGATCGCCAGGTCCGTGGGTGGCGTCACGGTCACGAACAGCCATCCGAAGAGCAGGACGCAGAGGACTCGAAGGGCCCGGGCCAGTCCCCAGGACGCCGCCGCCTGGGACACCGTGAGGCCGCCCAGCGTAAGGAAGGCTGGGGAACCCGGCGTTGGCACCGCGAACGCCGCCCCGGTGACGGTCCAGAGGAGCAGTAGAGGGCAGAGCGCGAGCAGCCCAACCACGATCCGGCGCCAGGGCACGCCCGCCCGGCCGAGGAGCAGGAGCCCGAGCACCGCCGCGCTCAGGGGGGGCAGGGGACGTCGCCAGGCAAGGGTGAAGAGCAGCAGCATCAGGTTGCAGGCAAGTTTGGTCAGCGGATGGAGGCCCGCAAGCCAGCCCGTTGTGCCCGCTGCGACCACAGTGCCGTGGCCGTGTGTGGTGACTGGGGGCGTCATCGGATGGGCGCTCGGCCTGAGAGGTAGCGGCGCCAGTCGGACTGACGTCGAAGGCGCGGAACGTCCCATCGGTGGTCCGCGAGCAGCGTGTGCAGACGCATCGAGAAGGGGAGAGCCAGCGAGGCGCGCTCGCGGAGGCTGGCGTCCGCCATCAGGTCCCAGGGGTCGCCTTGGGCCACGATCCGGCCGTCAAGGAGGATCGCCAGGTCGTCCACGGTGGATAGGAGTTGGTCCACGTCATGGGAGATCATCAGAACGCTCACTCCCGAGCCGGCCAGCGCGCGGATCTGGTCCAGGATCGCCTGGGCACCCGCCCGGTCCTGCCCGAAGGTGGGCTCATCAAGGACGAGGACCTCCGGCTCCAGCAGGAGCACGGAAGCCAGGCTGAGGCGCCGCTTCTGGCCCCAGCTCAGGCGGTAGGGGTGCCTCCGGCGCACGTCCATGAACCGGTAGCGCTTCAGCGCCTCCTCCACCCGCGCCTTCACGGCTGCCTCCGGAAGCCCCCTGCCCCGTAGCCCGGCGGCGAGCTCGTCCTCCACGGTCGCCGCTAGGAGCTGGTGCTCAGGGTTCTGGAACACCATGCTCCCCCCCAAGGAGCCCGGCAGGCGGGTTGCCGCGCCGCTGATGAACCCTTGACTGGGTCTGAGGAAGCCCAGCAGGCAGAGGGCGAGGGTGGACTTCCCCGCGCCGTTAGGGCCGGCTAGGCCCGTGACGGCACCGCGCCGCAGCTTGAGTCCGGCTCCCCGAAGCGCGGGCGGCGAGCCGGGGTAGGAGTACCAGAGGTCCGCCGCGTGCAATGCCACGTCTCCCGGGCTGCTGCTGTCGGTGGGGGCTGGCGACCAGCCCGCGTGCGAGGAGAGTAGGGGGCCCGCCAGAGCCGCAGCAAGGTCCTCCACCGAGAGCGGAAGGGGTCCGGGCCAGCCGCCGTCAGCCCGGAGGCGAAGCGCCAGCTCCGAGGCGGCCGGCAGCCAGAGTCCGGCGTCGAGGAGCGAGTCCCCGGCGCACACCAGGACGTCCTCAGGCGGCCCCTGGGCCAGGAGTCCGCCGGTAGACGTGAGGGCCACCACGTGGTCAGCCTGTGGGAGCGCGTGGTGGGCCCGGTGCTCGACAAGCAACACACAGCATTCCTCAGCAAGGCGTCCAAGGTCCGACAGAAGATCGCCCGCCGCGGCGGGGTCCAGGTTCGCGGTCGGCTCGTCCAGCAGCAGTAAGCGCGGACCCATCGCCAGTGTCGACGCCAGAGCCAGCCGCTGCTGCTGCCCTCCGGAGAGCTGGTCAGGGCGCCGGGCTTCCAGTCCCAACAGGCCCAGCCGATCAAGGGCGTCGTGGCCACGCCTCTGGACCTCCTCCGGGGGAAGCCCAAGGTTCTCAGGGCCGAAGCAGGCTTCGTCCCAAACGGTGAGGGTGGCGAACTGACTCGAAGGGTCCTGGAGCACCAAGCCGGCCTGGGAGCAAGCGGCGGAGAGGGGCATTTCCGATGGGTCCTGCCCAAGGACCCTGAGGTCGCCCTTCCGCTCGGCCGGGGTGGTGTGGGGGATTAGACCGTTTAGGCATTGAAGCAGGGTGCTCTTGCCACACCCGCTAGGGCCCATGAGCAGCGAGATGCCGGTGGAGGGGAGGGAGCAGGAGAGCTCAAGAGGGGACCAGGCGGAGGCGCCCGGGTACCGAACGGAGAGTCCTCGTGCCTCGACGGCTGCCCGCGGCGGTATCTCCACCTGGGCGGGGCCTTCAGTCACCCTCGGCGGTCCTCCGCGCCTCCAGCCGCAGCAGCCCCAGCGGGGTGTTGTCGATTGCTCCGGTGGCGGCAAGACCGCGGCCGACCAGCACCGCGAAGCCCCCGCCCACCAGCGCCCCGCTGAGGACCAGGGTGGCACAGAGAGCGATCACCACCGGCGGCCGGTAGCTGAAGTAGCCGTAGAGGAGGCCATCGTGGAGGAGGGCGGCCACCCCAGCGGCGGCTCCCGCCGCGCAGACCCAGGCTCCGCTGAACCGGCGCCACCGGCCCAGTGCGAAGACCACTTCACAGGCCGCTCCCTGCAGGGCCGCGGAAAGGAGCACGTCCACGCCCCACTTCGCGCCCAGGAACATGGACACCAGCCCGGACATGAGTTCGCCCGCGAAGGCAGCCCCTGGCCGGCGCAGGATGTAGGGGATGAGCAGGCCGCCTGAGAACCACAGCCCATAGAGAAGCTTGTCACCCACGGGGTCCAGGAACTTCATCAGGTCATAGAGGACGTTGGTGGCCTGGTAAAGGACGCCGAGTGCCGCGGAAAGGCTGCCCAGAAGCAGGATCTCCCGCAGCGACCACGGACCGCTTGGCCTTGGGTTGGGGGTGACCATCCGTACCTCCGGTCGGCTCAGATGGGGTGGGGGGTGACCAAGGACAGCCGAAGGCCCCCGGGCCTTGAGGTCTGGGCTAGTAGTTGGCTGGTCCGAACTCCGTGGGCCCCGGGTAGGCCGCCATGCCGCCGGACATGTGCTCGAGGCTGGTGAATCCCGACTGTGCCAGGAACCTAGCCGCCATCTCACTCCGCACTCCGTGTTCGCACACTACCAGGTAGCGCAGGTGAGGGTCCAGCTCAGAGGCGCGGGCCGACAAGGAGTCCAGGGGGCAGAGGCGAGCGCCAGGGATGTGGTGGACCATGTACTCCTCTGGGGTCCTGACGTCCAGGACCACCAGGTCCGGATCGTCGGAGATCGCTGCCTGCGCTTCAGCGGGCGTGAGGGTACCGTAGCCATCCTGCTGCCCCATGAGTTCCTCCTTGCCCACTTCCTGCACGAGGCCCCTTGAGGTCGTGCATGGCTCGGGCTTACGCACCCTCCGTTAGATCCGAGGCTGGCTCGGCCGCGCGGCGCGCCCGCATCGTGCGTTCCCAGCACAGTCTACCGGCAGCGGGCGGGCCTGGTCAAGAAGCCCTCAGACCTATCGGCAGGTAGTGGTGCGACATCGATTGGGCGGTCTCGCGACGCGAGTGTATTCGGGGGGCAGCGTGCCTGAAGGTTCAGGGGCCCACCACTACGGCCAGGCGGGGCGCTGCCCGGGGTGCCCTGGTTTGACCCTCATCAGGGGCGGTGCTAGACTGGGCCTGGCCCGGACAACCGCCCGAGGCCGGATCACGGACCGGCATGCCTAAGATGAGCTCTGCCATCCGCTGACAGGCCGGCCGGGACCTACTGCCTCCAGAAGGAGTGCCACTTGCAGGTTCTGAAGCAACCCTCAGAGCTTCCGCCCGGCCTCCCGCTGGGTCGACAGCGAGATCGTCTGCTAGTGAGCGAGATCTTCACCGCCATCTGCGGCGAGGGCTCCGAAGTAGGGCTCCCGGCCACCTTCCTCAGGACCTCGGGCTGCAACCTAAGATGCCCGGGCTGGCCCTGCGATACCCCCTACACCTCCGTTCAGGCCGAGGGTGAGTGGCTTACCACCGATCAGGTCCTCGACAGGGTTCGACACCTGGGGCTCAAGCGCGTCTTCATCACAGGCGGTGAGCCCTTGCTCTGGGCAGCACCCCTGACCACTGTGGCTCGATCCCTGAGGTGCGACGGCTACAGCCTGATACTTCAATCAAACGGGACCCTGGAGGCGCCTGACCTCCTGACGCTCTGCGACCTCATATCCCTGGACTGCAAGACGCCGTCCTCCGGTGAGGAGTCGTCCATGGAAGTGATCGCCAAAACTATCGCCTCCTACCGCTCCGTTCAGGTTAAGTTCGTCATCTCTGATGACGCTGACCTGCGCTTCGCCCTGGACTGTGGCCAGCAGCTGCTCCCTCTGCCGGGCGGGACCGCCGTGCGGTACTGCGCGCACCCCAGGGACCACGTGGGAACCGACGACGCGGCCAGCTTGCTTCGGAAGCTACAATGGCTTCAGGAGAGGGTGCTGGAGGGCAAGCATGACTGGCTTCGCGTGCTGCCCCAGGTACACGTCCTAGTCCACGGCTCGGCCGTGCGCGGCGTGTGAGGCACCCCTGAACCGGTAGAGAGGAGCAGGCATGGCGTCGGAAGTAGTGGTCTATACCCAGCCCGGGTGTGCCCCCTGCCAGCAGGTGAAGGAGTACCTGAAACAGAAGGGCGTCGACTTCACGGAGGTTAACATCAGAGAAGATGCCGCCGCGATGAAGAAGCTCATCGAGATGCAGGTGTCGGCGACGCCAGCGGTGGTCATCGACGGTAACCTTGTCCGCGGCTTCGACCGCAAGGCCATCGACGGTTACCTGGCGGCAGCGGCCGCGGCGTAGAGAGGCCGGCGCCGATCAGGCTGGGCGCTAGGGCCCGCGCCACGGGTGATGCGGGGGAGCCATCGGCGGAGTGCTGGCTGCCGCCTCGACACCCCGACAAGCCGCCCAGGTTGGAAAGGAGTTCCGATGCTGCGTATCTGCGTCCTGAGCTTGGCTGTGTGCTCTCTTCTCTTGGCAATGGCGCCCCCGGGCGCTGCGGCGGCTCCCAAGGCGAAGGAGATCCTTCTTAGCTTCTGGTGGCCTCCCCCGCCTTCCGAGACCACCGAGGCCAGGTACAAGCAGATCGTGGACGCGGGGTTCAACACGGTGATGGCAGGCAACGGCATCGAAGGGCCGGAGCTCAGCCACAAGATGCTCGACCTGTGTGCCAAGCTGGGCCTCAAGGCCTTCGTACTGGACAATCGCCTCTACGGGGGCAAGGTCCAGGACGTCGGCGGGGTGGTGAAGGAGTACTCCTCAAGCCCCGCGCTGGCCGGTTACATGGTCAAGGACGAGCCGAACTCCGGTGAGTTCAAGGGGCTGGCGGCCACCGTAGCAGCTCTCAAGAAGGAGGACGGCAAGCACCTCGCCTTCATTAACCTGTTCCCTACCTACGCCTCGCCGCAGCAGCTTGGCTCACCCTCTTACGAGGAGCACGTGAAGAGCTACCTGGACGCAGTGAGACCCCAGCTGCTCTGTTATGACCACTACCCCTTCCTTACCCAGGGCCTTCGACCGGACGTATTCCAAAACCTGGACATCGCCCGCAGGCAGGCTCAGAAGGCTGGCGTTCCCTTCTGGACCTTCGTTCAGTCAGAAGGCATCGAGGGCGCCTACCGCAGCCCCAGCCCTTCCGAGATGCGCTGGCAGGTTTTCCAGTCGCTGGCCTTCGGAGCCAAGGGCATCCTCTACTTCACTTACTGGACGCCTGAGCCCGGGGGTGAGAAGCACTTCGACGGAATCCTTGGGCGCGATGGCAAGGCCCGAGGGCGCTATGCGGCGGTCCAGGAGATCAACGCCGAGGTGAAGGGGCTAGCGCCAGTACTGGCCCCGCTGACGGTTGCCGATGTCTACCACACCGTCGCGCCCACGCCTGGGAGCAAGAACCTGGAACCGGGCAACGGGCTGCACCTGATCAGCGTGACAGGCGACCCCGTTACGCTGTCAGACCTGAGGGGAGACGGCGGCAAACGCTACGCCTTCGTCGTGAACCAGAGCTATGCCCGGCCGGCCACCGTGGCTCTGCTGTTCGATGGCACGGTTGTAGAGGTCTCCGAGGCCCTGAGGACTGGGGGCTACGGCCCCAACCGCCTTCGGCCGGAGCTCACCTTGAAGCCAGAGATCAAGGTGACCTTGGACCCGGGCGACGGGCGGTTGTTCCTGGTCAACTCCAACGACTAGCCGGCACTAAGTCAGTGTCCGCGAGCAGCACCGCCCCTTCAGTCCCTTCTCCGCGCCCCCTGGGTCTCTGGGGTGGGGCCGTTCCTGGTGCCTTAGTGGTGAAGTAGTCGCTCGCCGCCGGCTGTGCGCGTGAGCGGGGGAGGTGGTGGTCCGTCCTGCCTCCCCCATGGTCAGCGCTGGAGGTTCTGGAACACTCGTTGGGTGGAGTGCGACCTGTTTAGGGTGTAGAAGTGGACTCCAGGCGCTCCGCCCCGGAGAAGGGTGCGGCATTGGTTGGTGGCCCACTCGATTCCGAGCTCAACCACGGCGGTGTCATCATCACGCACCGCGTCCAGCTTCGCCTTGAGCTCGGGGGGGATGGTAGCGCCGCACATGGACGTGAAGCGCTCCACCTGGCCCGCATTGGTGATGGGCATGATGCCGGGCACGATAGGCTGCGTGATATCTAGCGCGCGGGCCCTTGCCACGAAGTCGAAGTAGGCCTGAGGGTCGAAGAAGAGCTGGGTTAGGAGGAAGTCAACCCCTCGGTCAACCTTGTTCTTCAGATTCCGCAGATCCGCCTCCGAATCCGTGGACTCCGGATGCCTCTCCGGGTAGGCGGCCGCGCCGAGGCAGAAGCCGTAGTTGGCACGTACGAACTCCACCAGTTCATAGGCGTAGCCGAAGCCGTCCGCCGGGCGCTCGAACCTCGCGGCCCCGCGCGGTGGGTCGCCCCTCAGCGCCAGCACGTTCTCAATGCTGGCCTCCTGAAGCCGATCCAGGGTGGCCGCTATCTCCGCCCTGCCGTGCCCCACGCAGGTCAGGTGCGCCATCGGCTCCAGCCCAATCTCCCCCTTGATGCGTGACACCAGCTCCACCGTCAGGTCCCTCGTGCTGCCTCCGGCCCCATAGGTCACCGAGACAAAGGACGGCTTGAGCTCGGCCAGCTCGCCGAGCGTCCGGTACAGCCCCGCTAGGGCCTCGTCTGTCTTGGGGGGGAAGAACTCGAAGGAGAAGACGGGCTTTTCGGTGGCGAAACACTGGGAGATGCGCATTCGGTCTCCTGCTGAGGGCGAGAAGGGGCAGCGTGCGCCCTTCACGGGAAGCGTCTGGTGCCCGCGTCAAGCACTACGCGTATGCGCCTGGCGCGCCCTGCGGTTCAAGGGAAGGTGGGTATGCTCTGCCTGAGTAGCGGGCTGCCACGGTGCGAGATCACCCAGACGACGCCCAGGCACCGAGTGGAGGCAGGCGCGCGGCGTGGCCGGGAGATGACCCCATCCTAGAGGTGACTGCTGGCGCCACCGGTGTGCAGCGTGGGCGCTGAGGCGGCGCGCGTGGAGGCATGACACCTTCTACCATTCTACCCTAGAGGTCCATCTCTCCTTCCTCGTCCATGGCACGTCCATGGCCGGGCCAGAGCCAGGTGGTCCGTCTCTGGGGATTGGGGGACGCCATTTCGCCTCGTCCTCTCCATGGCCTCTGGGGAGGACTGCACCGTCCCGCTAGCTGTCGTAGCCCAGGAAGCGCCTGAGGCAGGCTACGAGGTCCTCCATTGACAGCCGCCCGTCGCCCCGGGAGCCGTCCGGATTCACGGGCGCTACATCGGCCGCCCGCAGCCCGTCGGGTGAGAGCGTCACGAGGCCGAGGAGACACCGGACCACCTGGCTAAGGTCGCGCGAGGACACCCTCCAGTCGCCGTCTACATCGCCGGGCACGCCCACCGCCGGCAGCAGCGTGAGCGCGACGGGAGGGCTCTCCAGCCGCTCCCCCGCTGTGCCCGGAGCGTAGGAGAGCGACAACTCCCTCAGGTGGGGAGCTGGGGTTCGCAAAAGCATGGGCGCGGGTGCCGCGAGGCAGGCCGCGAGGCCGCCCCCCTCCCACTCGATGGTCCATCCGGTCAGCGGGGGCGAGCAAGCTGGGATCAGCGTTCGGCTCGTGTCCTGCGGCCGGCTGAACACGCATCTTAGGCGGGAGTTGCGGGGGACTGCCGGGGTCGTCTCGTCGGCGGGGAGGGTGGCCCAGTGCCACCGCCCCGAACCTTCGCTTCCGTCCAGCAGCAGGCCGAAGGACGAGAGATCCATCACTCCATCCTGGGGTGCCTGATACTCCCAATGGTCCACGCGCGCGGCCGAGCGGACCCACCACCGGAGCTGGGCCAGGGGCGTGGGGTCCTCCGGTGCAAGGCCCTCCAGCGTACGGCCGCCCGTGTCCTTGGCGATGGTGATTAGGAGTGAGTGCTCTGATGGCGTGTCGTCGGCGGCGAAGGGCAGGTGGCTGAGGGTGAGCACCGTGAAGTTATCGTTCCAGTCACCGGACTTCGTCTTCCACCAGTTCTCGACCGGTACCACGCTACTACCTATCATGGTGTATCCGATGGGGTCGCAGGACGCTTTGTAGTCATCCACCGCCTGAAAGCAGAGACCTGGGCGCATCGGCTTGCTGAAGGTTAGCACAACCGAGTCCGATGGCCCCGCTGTGCCTCCGGGCGCTGGGTAGGTGGACACCAGGCGTGGGCGCGAGTCGTCCGTCACCCGCAGCGTCCACACTACCGGGGACACGGACTCGTCCAGGTCGTTGCCGTGGGCGTCCTGAATGCCCGTCGCCGTGATAACCAGGGTGCGCCCCGCCGCGAGCGTCGCGCCTGGGGGAAGGGCGGAGTCTTGCCGCAGGCAGAGCAGCAAGCGCCTACGGTCCTGGGACCACCCCTCGCCGTCGCCAGACCGGTCCGCCGTCCAGGCGCCGCTGCCCGACGGAGTGGCACTCCCCGCCGTAAAGCTTGGGGAGCCACCGTCCAGGTAGGAGGCGGTGATTCGGGGCCCGGCGCCCGATCCGGTCCCAATGGGCTCGGTAAAGGTCAGGCACAACGCGGACGTGAGGTTGGGAGGTACGTCACTCCCGTTGGCCGGGGTGAGCGACGAGAGCTTCGGCGGAGTTCGGTCCTGGGTGGTGAAGATGGTCGTGCGAAGCGGGTCCTCCGCCGCAGCCATGGCATTTCCGAACAGGTCACTCGCCGCCAGCACGCGCAGCCGGTAGGTCGTGGGCCCGCACTCCAGCGGACCAGGCAGAACCCGTACTTCGTTCCCGTACCCCCCGAAGTAGACTGCCTCGGGAGTCACGCCCTTCCAGGAGCCAGATACCTGGCGCTCCAGCGCGACCTGAAGGCTCATGGTGTCCAACGGCTCGCTGAAGGCAAGGGTCAAGGGGTAGACTCCAGGGACCTCCTGAGCGCCCGACACGGGGTCCACGGAGATGAGGCGGGGCGGTTCGGTGTCGGCAGGCGATGGCGCACCCGTGGTGAAGCCCCGCGAGCGCCCTTCGTTGCCGAGGGAATGGCCACTGAAGTCACGGCCGGTCACTCCCAGTGAGTAGTGGGTCCGCGCCTCGAGGGGAGTCCCAGGGTGGGTGAGCACCACGCTGCGGTAGTCCGGTGCCCAGGCAGGGGTGAAGGTGAACGCGGGCGTCGAGCTTGCTTCAAGGGCTCCCGGATCCATGGGCTCCGAGAAGCGGACGCAGAGGGGAGTATTGACTGACGTCTGGTTGGCACCCTCCGCCACCGACCAGCCCACGACACTCGGGGAGGTCGTGTCCTCGGCGGTGAAGACCAGGGGGTTGAGCAGTTGCCCCTCCGCCAACCGGCTGTAGCGCGCGTCAGCCGCGCGAAGCGCCAGTGCGTTGTCCCCACAGGCGAGGGTGACGGCATAGGTCTGCCCGTGAGACAGGGGCACGGACGGCGCCAGCACCAGGCGCGTTCCACCGTCCACCAGCGCCGCCGTGAGCACCACTGGGAGGCCTCCGGCACCGGTGGCGGGCTCTAGGGACACGTTTCTGAGAGCGCCGCCTGTACGGACATGCTCCGGCCGCATGGGTACGTTGAAGGTGAAGCTGATCGGTGCGGAGGACTCCCACGAGGCGCCCTGAGCCGGCGAGGTAGCCGTGACCAACGGCAGCACGGCGCCCGCGGCAGGGACCAGGGCAAGTGCGAGGAAACTGCCGAAGCACACGAGCGTCGCCAGGACGCTGGCCAAGCCACTCGTCCGCATCGGTCCGCGCCGGGGCCCGACGCTAGTTGGTGGTGACGGAGGCTTTGAGTTGCTCAAACTTCTTAGGTCCAATCCCAGACACCTCCATCAGCTCCTCAGGGCGCTGAAACCGGCCGTGAGTCTCACGGTACTGAAGGATTCGGGCGGCGATGGCGGGCCCCACGCCCGGCAGCGCGTCAAGCTCCCCTTCGGTGGCGCTGTTGAGGTCCACGGCGGCGTCGGTACTGGAGCTTGTCCCTCGGGCGGTGGCTGCGCGGCGGACCTGAGGTCTGGGCTGTCCGGCGGCCGCCTCGCCCTTCCGGAGCACCCGTACCTGCTGTCCGTCGCTCAAGCGTGCGGCCAGGTTCAGTGCCTCCAGGTCGGCCTGGGGGAGGGCACCGCCCGCCGCGGCGAGCGCGTCGTTCACGCGCTGGTCGGCAGTGAGCTCGTACACCCCGGGTCTCTGGACTGCCCCGACCACGTGGACGACTACGAGGCCAGCCTTGGCCTCTGGGGGAGCCGTGGTCGAGGTACCGTCAGGCGATGACTCAGGCATGGCAGCGGCCGGCGGTCCATTGGCAGGGATGAAGGAGGCAGGCGAGGGCGTCGAGCGGTATTGCCAGTAGGCCCCAAGAAGGATGACGGCCAGGACTCCGCTCCCTAGTACAATCTGTCTACCGCTGATATCGGCAACCATCGGCCCTGCCCTTCGCCAGCCGATC
>DASXUI010000313.1:0-9263 GCA_036504955.1 Armatimonadota bacterium | reverse complement strand
CAGAGGGGTTCCTTGGGTCACTTGGCTGAAGAGATCGCAGGGACGTAAGGGACTCAAGGAAACCCTCTGAGGCCCTCCCCTACGACCCAACGACCCAACGACCCAACGACCCAACGACCCGCCCCTACGTCACTTGGCGGCGAACTGCGGCAGGTACTCACGCTGGGCGGAGAGCAGCTCATCGGCGAGGGCGGCGGCCTGGCTTAAGGACGTCACACTTCCGTCCAGCAGCAGCGCCTGGATGAACTTGCGGCGGCTCCCCTCAAGGGCGGCCTCTACAACCGTCTCGACCCACTGGAAACGAGTCGCCAGCGTGCCTGCGACGCCGGACGAGAGGGGCGGCTGCTGAAGGGGATGCAGGCCGGAGGCATCGGCCAGGGCGGGGGACTCCACCACGGCCTCCGGCGCCAGGTTCGGGACCTGTCCGGTGTTGGGGAGGTTGGCGGAGTAGACTCTGCCGGCGTCCTGAAGCACGCTGTCGATGATCTCCACGACCTGCTCGTGCTCCCCGCCGATGCTCTCGAAGTAGTCTTCTGGAAGTGGGTCCGGTGAGGCCGCCAGCTCTCGCATCTCGTTGAAGATGCGGTCGCCGTGCGCGATGGTGTCCTCCAGGCTGAAGGCGTCGACGCCCAGGGTCCTGCCGTAGTATCGGCCGTCCGCGAACAGGTGAGGGAAGAACTCGATGACGTGGCGGTCTAGCACGGCCGGAAAGGCGCCGAAGAGCCGGAAGAGCTGCCAGCTCAGGGGCTGGTCACACGCGGCGGCCTCCCCCTTGGGGGCAGTGTCCGCTTCAGCGAGGTGGGTGCCCAGAACCTCGCGGTCCAGGTCGGCGCCCACCCACGAGGCGCTGAGCTCCCGAAGCCGCGGCAGCGCGTCTACGCCGTCGACCCGCACCTCCGTGAACCACGTGAGGTGGTTGATGCCCACCGCCGAGTAGCGGAGCCGAGGTAGGTCCACGCCCAGGATGTAGGCGAGGTAGTGGCCAACGTGGTTCACGCCGTGGCAGAGGCCGATCACCTTGGCCCCCGTGGCCTTACGGATGCCTCGGCAGACGGGCGACATGGGGTTGCCGTAGTTGAAGAAGAGTGCCCCGGGCGCCAGGTCCTGAACGTCCTCCGCCACGCCGACCATGGCTGGCACCATCCGAAGGGCTCGCGAGGAGCCGCCAGGCATGACGGTATCGCCCACGGGCTGGAAGATGCCGTACTTACGCGGGATGAAGACGTCCTGCTCCCAGGCCCGGCGGCCGCCCACCCCCACGGTGCAGATGACGGCCGTAGCGCCCGGGAGCACCTCTCGGCGGTCGGTGCTAGCCGTCACCGTTATGGCCGCCCCGCGGGCCTCCACCATCTTCCTGGCCAGCCCCTCGGCCGCGGACAGCGCCACCTCATCGATGTCCACGAGGCCCAGCTCACAGGGTTCTCCGCGATGGATCAGATCCGCGACCAGCCCCCGAGTGAACATGGCGCTCCCCGCGCCAACCAGCACGAACTTCCGCATGCTACCTCCTGGCTAGAGGACCTCACCACAGAGACACAGAGGGCACAGAGCAACACAGGGAAACGCAAAGGTGACCAGACCTTGCCTTCCTTGGTAAGCGTGTACTTCTCTGTGTTTCTCTGTGCCCTCTGTGCCTCTGTGGTGGAGCAGTCTACGCCTTGATGAAGCTCTCGATGTGGAGCTTGGAGCGGAGCAGGCCTTCTTGCTGCAGCTCGGGCGTGGCCCAGAAGCGGTGGTCCTCCAGCTCGATGCTGATGGCCCGGTCGTAGCCGAACTCCTCCAGCCGCGCCACCACCTTGTTCCAGTCTACCAGTCCGGTGCCGGGGATGCAGTAGCGCCACCATCCCTCGCCGAAACCGATAGTGTTGTGGGTCACGGTGCGTCCGTAGATGCCGGTTTCGTAGAGCTCCTCGGTGCGGATCTCCGTGTCCTTGCCATGAACGTGCAGGACGCGATCGCCGAACTCCCCAAGTGCCCGCAGGTAGTCGATCTGCATGCGGACCAGATGAGAGGGGTCGAAACAGAGTCCGAGCGCCTTGGAAGGGCACTCGTTGAACATCGCCCTCCAGCTCTCGGGGGTGCAGCCGATGCATGGGTACTGAGGGCCGCCGCCGGGGTACGCCTCCATGGCGATCTGGACGCCCAGTTCCTCTGCATACTCCACGATGGGAGGGTAGACCACCTTCCACAGCTCGAAGGTCTCCTGCCGCGGCCGCTTGGCGTCATCGGGGCCGAAGACCGTGAACATCACCTTGCCACCGTTGGCGGCGGACTCTTTCATGCCGGCCTTGAGGCGCTCGACGGCCCCCTCACGCTTGGCCTCGTCCCAGGTGAGGACGCCGGCGCCCGCGTCGAAGGTGCCGATGTCGATGCCGGCCTTGTCGCAGGTGGCTCTGATGTCCTTCGTGATGGTGCCGGTGTCGATGTAGCCGAACCCGTTGGCGGCTGCCCAGTTGACCACGCCCTCGAAGCCCATGTCCCGGCCCATGCCCGGGATCCTCATCCCAACCTTCACCAGTGCCTCACTTTCCGCTGACCACTTAGCCTGCACGACTTACCAAAGCGTGTTGAGGCCCGCTCCGCGCCCGACGCGCATGCGCCTTGCGCGCTACGCGGACTAGGAAACAACCTTACGGCAGTACGGTGCGCCCACTTGGGGGCTCAGACACCCCAGGTTGCTCTTTCTACGGCGCCTCCGGCTGACCTGTGAGGGGAACGCCAGGCGCAGTGGTCCGGCAGACGGCGGCGCGACCGCGGGGGACAGTGGGGGCTTGGGGCGGGGTAGGGTCACCCGGAGGGGGATGGGACGGGTTGTGCGGCAACCGTGCCGCCCGTGCCCATCCGTCCGTGTGCTGTAGCAGTTGGCCGTACCTAGAGCTGGCCAGAGGCCAGCCTCGGGTCTCAGCCGGTGGTGCTGTGGCCGTTCCCCTTGCCGTTGCCTCCGGTGAGGGAGGGCGTAAGGGAAGTGAGCGTGCCGGCCGGCTCCGAAGCCTGTTCCGCGAGCCGAAGAGCCTGGTAGCTCTCGACCTCCTCGCGGAGTAGATCAGAGACCTGGTCGGCAGTGTCCACCAGGTGCAGGTAGTCGAAGTCCGAGGGACTTACCAGTTGGTGTGCCAAGGGGACGGCGCGGAACCAATCCAGCAGTCCGCCCCAGAACTGGCTGTTCAGCAGGATGACCTTCCGGCGGTCCAGCAGGCCGACCTGCAGGATCTGCCACACGTACATCAGCTCCAGGGCAGTGCCGATCCCTCCTGGGGCCACGATGACCGCGTGGGAGAGCCGCATGAACTCGTCCAACCGGCTGGAGAACCGTCGGTGGGAGCTCTTGATGTCCAGGTGCTGGTTCGCCACCTCCTTGATGGAGGGAAGGTCGATGGGCAGGCCATAGGACTTCGATCGCTCGTGATGCGCCTCGCGGACGCCGCGGTTGGCGGCCTCCATCAGTCCGGGACCGCCGCCTGTCACGATATCTACGCCCAGGGTGGCCAGGCACTTCGCCACTTGCTGCACGCATTGGTAGATGGAGTCATCCGGCCTGATTCGGGCGGAGCCGAAGATGCAGACCCGGAAGTTGGTGTTCTCGGCCTGCCGAAGCTGGGCGTCCAGCAGGAGGTAGCGGTCCAGGACCTCCTCCATCTGGTGCCTCAAGTCGGCGGTGTTGTGCGCTACGGGGGTGGGCGGAAGCTGGTTGTCCGCCAGGCCGGCTAGCGACCGTTCGGCATGCTCGGCCAGAGACCGCGCCTCCGCGGCCGTGGCCTGCATCTCGCGAAGCTTGCGTCGTCGCGCTCCCATGATACGTGTATCCGTTTCCCTCTCTTGTTGGGGGCTGTCCAGTGTAAAGGCTACGCCCTTGTAGCCGAGTGGATGAGCCCTCCCAAAGACAGTATGGCGCCTACGGCCTTAGTCTGCCGAGGCGCTCGGTGGGTGCCTAGGGCAACTGAAGCCAGCTCCGGAGTCCCCTGGGGCCCGGGCTGGCCTACACTTCTATGACTGCCGGGAGGGCTGTCCGGTTTCCTCCAAAGAGCGTTGCCGCCGGGCATCCACTCCCCCCACCGAGTCTGGCCCCGTGCGTGCAGGCTCCAGGGCGCTGCGGCGCTATCGGGGCGAGGGATCCGGCCCCCGCCCCGACGCTGAGCTCGCAAGTCCCGGTGGACTCCTTGGCTCCTTCGACCTGATCGTCCAGGAACCTTAGCGCCAGCCCCTCTGGTGTGCGGCCAGGAGGGCCGGCACTCCCCAGGAAGGGCGCTGGCTCCTGGCGAAGGGCGTCTATGGACTAGCCCGTGTCACCCACTGCGTGATTGTGGACGCCAGGTCGGCCTACGAGCCGCTGCCATCCAGTGAGTGGCTTGGGCCCAAGGAGGGTCCACCCGTCGTGTTTGGAACCCAATCCCCAAAGCGTGCTTGGTGCTCCCTTCAGACGGCGCTCAGAGGCACCCTCAGGCGTAGCGGCGCCTCCACCCTAAACCCTCGCCCCAGGGCGCCCAAGTGCCTCCCTCGACCTGTGGGAAAGGGGCGGCGGTGACCGGGGAACCCTCGATCCAGGAAGCTCTGCTATCCCTCACTCAGCTTACCCCCACCCGGCTAGAGACTACCGAGGTTGACTGGGTCGCTCTACTGAGGCTGGCCCGTGCGAACAGCGTGGCCCCGCTGGTCTACGCGCGAGTTCGGGACCTGCCCGGCGTACCGGCTGAGGTGCTTGACGCCCTGCACCATGAGCGCAACCAATGCGTGGCCCGCAACGTGCTGCTGTTGGCGGAGCTGGAGCGCCTTGCCGAGCTGTTCCACCAAGCGGGCATCCGCGTCATCGTACTCAAGGGCGCCGCGCTGCTCACCACGGAGCGGGCCAGCCTAACGGAGCGGCCGCTCACGGACATCGATCTTCTTGTTGGCCCGGACGACGCAGCCAAGTCCCGCCAGATCCTGCTCAACGCCGGGTACTGGACAACGCCTGACTTCGTGGAGGGCTTCACGGAGGCCCACCTGGGCGAGCGCGCGTACTACCGAGACGGCGCACGTCGGCTGGTGGTGGACCTCCACTGGCACCTGCTGAACCATCAAGGGCACGACGCCTGGGAGCGCGAGGCCCTGGCGCGCGCGCGGCCCCTGCGGCTTCAGTCCTCCCAGGCGTGGATCCTGACTCCCGAGGATGAGCTGATGCATCTGGCGCTGCACCTGGTCTGCCACCATGGCGGGCTAGGCCTGCTTTGGCGTCGCGACCTGGCGATGCTGCTTGACCGTGGGGAGCTGGACTGGGACCGCCTACTGGGGATCGCGCGCCAGCTAGGCGTCTCCGGAAGCCTTCGAATGGCGATGGACCTGGCAGCTCCCCTGGGAGGCGTGGTGCCGGAGGCGGCGAGACGGCACCTTGACGCCCTCCCCACGTCACTGGGGGAGCGGGTGTTCCTGGCGCTCATCACGGACCCTCGCTACTACCGCTCCGTCATCGTTCTGCGCGCCTGGCTTGCCATCAGAGACTGGAGGGCGCGCCTGCACTTCCTGCGCTGGAAGCTCTCACCGCACCAGGGTTTCGCTCCGGAGGCAGAGGCCGGCGGGCGCCGCCTATCCCGCTGGGAGGCGATTCGGCGCGTCTGCCTTGCCGCGGCCTTCTTCGTGAGAGCCACCGGACGGGTCCTTGGAGCCCTCTTCTCCCGAGCACTTCCCACCCCGAGCGGCTTCCAGTCCTTCGACGACCGGCGGTAGCTCCAGCCGCCTAACCCGCGACCTCCCCAGGCTTCACGCAGGCAGTGCATGCCAACCGGCCCTGAGCTGCGCGGGCATCGCCCCCCTGTGTCTGTCTGTAGGACCTTGGGGGCGAGGAGTTGAAGTTACCTGAAGGCGAGTGGCATGCGAGGGAGAGCGCCGGGGCCACCGAAGTGGCCCTCCTTAGATCCAGTGCACATAGACGCGAGCGGCCCGTTCATCGTCTGATCGGGCGCGAGCCACAAAGGGGATGGAATGCAGACTCAGGCAGCCCACACAGCACACCCCAACATTGGGGCTAGACTCTCCATCATGATGTTCCTGGAGTTCTTCGTCTGGGGCGCGTGGTACGTCACCATCGGCAACTACATGGATGCCAACAAGATGGGCGACTCCATCGCCCTGGCCTACTCGATGGCGCCCATCGCGGCCATCATCTCGCCCTTCTTCCTTGGCATGGTTGCCGATAGGTTCTTCGCCACCGAGCGGATCCTGGGCGTGCTGGAGATCCTGGGCGGCGCCGCCCTGCTGGCCGCCCCGTTCGTGGGCTCGAACGCGGACTTCCTTGTCGCAATCGTGCTGGTTCACAGCCTCTGCTTCATGCCTACCCTGGGCCTTACCAACACGTTGGCCTTCCACAACATGACCGACCGCGAGAAGCAGTTCCCCCTCATCCGCGTCTTCGGGACGATAGGGTGGATCGTGGCCAACATCGTTGTGAGCGTGGTGCTCAAGGCGGACACCGGCGTAGCCCAGTTCTACGTGGCGGGCGGCGCCGCCGTGCTGCTGGGTCTCTACAGCTTCTCCTTGCCCCACACGCCTCCCCCCTCGGCTGGGCAGAAGGCCAGCGCTCGCGACATCCTTGGTGTCGATGCCCTGAGCATGATGAAGGAGCGCTCCTTCGCCGTCTTCATCATCAGCTCCTTCCTCATCTGCATCCCTCTGGCCGCCTACTACGCCTACGCGCCCGTCTTCGTGAAGGCGATGGGGTCCGCGGCTCCGGCCGGCCAGATGTCCTTCGGCCAGATGTCCGAGGTCTTCTTCATGCTTGTGATGCCGCTGTTCTTCGCGCGGCTGGGCGTCAAGTACATGCTGCTGGCCGGCATGCTGGCGTGGGTGGTTCGGTATGGCTTGTTCGCCGCCGCCGCCAGCACTGGCGCCTTCTGGATGGTGCTGGGTGGAATCATCCTCCACGGCATGTGTTACGACTTCTTCTTCGTCACCGGCCAGATATACGTGGACGGCAAGGCTCCCAACGCTATCAGGGCGCAGGCTCAGGGGTTCCTGGTCTTCGTGACCCAAGGGATCGGTATGCTTATCGGTGCTCAGGTAGCCGGTAAGCTCGCGAAGCTGTATGCGACGTCAGGGCCTAAGGGTCAGCAGGACTGGCACATGACCTGGCTCATTCCCTGTATCGCGGCGGCCGTGATCATGGTTGTCTTCTGGGCGCTGTTCCGTGAGGACACCCGCAACAACGGAATGGCCAAGGCGTAGCGCTCGGTGCCGTCATAGGTTTGGCGCTGGCTGGACGTCCAGCCCGCGTGGTGGCAAGGGCCGGACCCACAGGCTGGGCCGGCCCTTGCCGCGTGTAAGTGCCCCGTTGGTGGTTCCTGGTGGAGGGCAGGTCACATGATGCCTAGCGATGTTGGAGTGTATCAGGAGCTTCTCGATAGCGTGCAGCGGGGCCAGGAGCACCGCCTCTCGTACCTGGCCCAGGAATGGGCCGACGCGGGGCAGTGGCGCGCGCTGGCCCGGGGCAAGCTGCTGGAGTTGCTGTCCTTCGCGCCGGAGAGGGTCCCGGCGGACGTTCGTGCGGGCCGCGTGTGGGTGCACGACGGGGTGCAGGTGGAGGAGATCTCCTGGTCGCTGGGCTATGGCCCTCGATGCGAGGCTTGGGTGCTGAAGCCGGAGGGCGCAACCGGCAGGCTGCCGGGCGTGTTGGGCCTGCACTGTCACGGCGGGTTCAAGTTCTACGGCAAGGAGAAGATCGCGGAGAACGGGGAGACCTATCCGCTTACCGAGGAGTACCGCAGGACCGGCTATGAGGGCGTCGCGTGGGCCAACGCTCTGGCTCGCGAGGGGTACGTGGTACTGGTCCACGATGGCTTCGCCTTCGGCAGCCGAGCCGTGCCGGTGGACAGCCTCAGCGGCCGGTTTCGGCGGCAGTTCCTGGGCAAGGAGCCCGGTACCCCGGAGTACATCCGAACCTACAACGCTTTCGCGGCCGACCACGAGCACGTGCTGGCCAAGAGCTTCTTCGCGGCGGGCACCACCTGGCCGGGCGTCTTCTCCCACGAGGACCGGCGCGCGCTGGACTACCTCGCGGGCAGGCCGGACGTAGACCCCGACCGGCTGGGCTGCTGCGGCCTCTCCGGAGGCGGGCTTCGATCCGTGCTGCTGGCCGGCACCGACGACCGGCTGAAGGCCACCGTGACCGTGGGCTTTATGAGCACCTGGCAGGGGTTTCTGCAGAACCGGACCTTCTCGCACACCTGGATGCTGTACGTGCCGGGCCTGCCGGAGTGGCTGGACTTCGCGGACATCCTGACCCTACATTTCACCAGGAGGTCGCTGGTGCTGTACGGCGAGGAGGACCCTCTCTTCACGCCTCAGGGCCAGGCGGGGGCCGACGCGCGCCTGCGAGCCGTGGCTGCGCGCCTGGGCTCTCGCGAGAGCTATACGGGCAGCTTCTACCCCGGCGGGCACCGCTTCGACCGCGCCATGCAGGCGGAGGCCTTCGCCTTCCTGAGGGAAGCTCTCTAGCTCTCTGGCATCGGCCATCCTTCCGCGCGACGCGCCAGTCCACCCTCCCTTGGGATGGTCGGGGCTTGCCGCTGCCTGGTCTCCACTCGCGCTCCACATCCCGCACGAAAGGTGACTGAATGCTCCTTGGCGCTCACATGCCCACGACGGGTGGCCTCGTGAACGGCATCCTCCGCGGTCAGGCCATCGGCTGCGACGTGGTCCAGATCTTCACCAAGAGCCCCCAGCAGTGGGCCAGCAAGGAGCTAAGTGCCGAGGAGTGCGAGGCTTTCCGAGCGGCCGCCAAGGAGTACCTGATCGGCCCCGTGGTGGCACACGATAGCTACCTCATAAACCTCGCCTCCGTGAACCCGGAGATCTTGGAGAAGTCGCGCAACGCCTTCCTCCACGAGGTACACCGCGCGGACTCCCTTGGGATCGCCTACCTGGTAACCCACATGGGTTCCTACAAGGACTCCACGGTTGAGGAGGGTCTGGAGCGGCTCTGCGAGAGCCTGCAGTGGGTGCTTGAGCGCTCGGAGGGCGTGGGGACCACCATTTGCCTGGAGACGACCGCGGGGCAGGGGAGCAGCCTGGGGCACGACTTCGAGCACTTCCCCTTCATCTTCGAGCGGTGCCCCCTCAGCACCAAGCTGGCGCTCTGCTTCGACACCTGCCACGCCTTCGCCGCCGGCTATGACCTCTCCACTCCGGAGGCCTGCGCCGAGACCCTGGAGCGGTTCGACTCGGTTGTTGGCCTGGAGCGCGTCAGGGTCTTTCACCTGAACGGGGCGAAGAAGGAGAGGGGGAGTCGCGTGGAC
>DASXUI010000312.1:0-2825 GCA_036504955.1 Armatimonadota bacterium | reverse complement strand
AGCAGGATTCGCCCCAAACAACTGGTTCCCCCGTCTTCCTTTCAGGAAGCTCGGCGACTCACTACCAAACCAATAGACGGTGTATCGCCCGTCTAGTTTCATCGTACCACTAATCAAACCGATCCTCAACCGCCAACTTGAGGGATAGGGGGCTGGGACGCGCCATGCCGCCGCGCGATCGGCGGAGGGGCTCAGCCCAGGGCGCGCTGGACCTGGGCCTAAGTCAGTGTCCGGAAGCCAGGGCCTTGCACCACGCACGGGCCTCGTGCAGGGCGCTGACTGGGCTGAAGGTGGGCTACAGGCCGATGAGGATGCGAACCAACAGGGTGCCACCCAGCACGCCGGCGGCGTACCGGCAGGTGAGTTCGGAGTCCGCCTGCAGAGCGCGGCGAACTAGCCTGAGCAGCAGAGGCCGGCGCCTGCGTCGGGAAACGGGCCGTTGAACCGGGGCCGCGGGACGCTCCAGCGGGACCGGTCGCAGCGTCAAGGCACCCGTCAGGGTGTCCCCGTACACGATGCGGTAGGGCTGTCGAGCCATCTCGTTCATAGTCCCTCGCTCCTCTCCACCACGCCGGTCCGGCCTCTCCCGGGCCGTGGCCACCCTTGGCGCCTCAGTAGCGGCGCAGGATCCCCACTAGCTTTCCCAGAATGCGGGCGTCTCGCCCCCGAAGCGGGATGGGCTCGTAGGCGGGGTTGGAGGCGTGAAGCTCCACCGTCCCGCCCTGCCGGTACAGCCGCTTCAGGGTTGCCTCGTCATCCACCAGCACGGCAACCAGATCCCCGGATTGGGCATCGGCCTGGGGTCGGATCACCGCCAGATCCCCATCGCCTATCAGGTCCCCAACCATGGAGTCCCCCTTCACCAACAGGAGGAACCCTTGCTCTGTAGAACCTGCCACCCACTCCGGAACCGCGACGTAGTCCGCGACGTTCTCCTCAGCGGTGATGGGCACGCCCGCCGCGATGGTGCCCACCAGGGGAAGGGTCTTGGAGGGGGCCTTCACCGGCCCCTGGGTAACCCGAAGCCCTCGATGGCTGCCGGTGCGCTCCAGAAGACCCTTGCGCTCCAGCGCCGTCAGGTGGTCCGACACTCCCTTGGGGCTCTTGATGCCCGCCGCCGCCGCTATCTCGCGAACGGTGGGGGGCCTCCCCTCTCGCTCCGTCTCCTCGACGATGATCTCGAGGATTCGTCGCTGTCTATCAGTGAGTGTGTTGTCCACGCTGGGCTCCCCAGCCGAGGATACTATACATTTGTATAGTTGTCAATCCTATCTTCGGCGAGCGTCGAACTTTCCTCAGGTCGGAGGCACCCCTCATTTCCGGGGGCTCCTTCCGGCGGCCACCCTCGGTTCCCCACCTACCTCATCGCCAACTTCGCGCTGGGGTTAACCGCGCCTCGCCGCCTAGCTTGGGCGGCGCGGGTAGAGGAACCGTAGGCGGCAGGGAACGGTGTCCCAGCCAAGGGGCGTCACAGGACTCATTCCCATCTACGGTGATCGCTAACCACACCGGCGTGGCAGGGGGGGAAGCTACCGCCAGTGGGCGGCATGGGGGGGCGTGACGAGGGCGACGCGGACCGGACCCAACCCACCTCATGCGCGAGGTGCTTGGGCCTGGAGGACGGCCCGGGTTGGGCCTGGCTCGCGTCGCCCCATCGATCTCCTAACGGTACCGGCGGGTGGTCCCGCCGAGGGGAGAACGTGGACTACGAGAAGCCCGCCACGGGGTGAGGGAGGTAGGGTTCCTCCAGGGTGGCGATCTCCTCGGGGGTAAGCTGAACGGAGAGGGCGGCGACGGCATCCGTGAGGTGCTCGGGCTTGGTGGCTCCCACGATGGGCGCCGTGACGGCCGGCCTGGAGAGCAGCCACGCCAGGGCAACCCGCGCCCGAGGCACGCCGCGCGCCTCCGCGACCTGCCCCACGCGGTCCACCACCTGGTGGTCGGTCTCCTCCATTCGGCTGTAGAGGACCTTGCCGAACTCGTCCGTCTCCGCGCGCTTCGTGCCGGGCGACTCCCAAGCGCGGGCCAGCCGGCCTCGAGCCAGGGGGCTCCAGGGGATGACGCCGGTTCCCTCGGAGAGGCAGAGGCCCAGCATCTCCCGCTCCTCCTCACGATAGAGCAGGTTGTAGTGGTTCTGCATGGAGACGAAGCGGGTCCAGCCGTGGCGGTCGGCCAGGTACAGGGCCTTGCAGAACTGCCAGGAGTACATGGAGGACGCGCCGATGTAGCGCGCCTTGCCGGCCTTCACCACGTCGTGGAGGGCCTCCAGCGTCTCCTCGATGGGGGACTCCGGGTCCCAGCGGTGGACCTGGTAAAGGTCCACGTAGTCCGTGCCGAGCCGGCGGAGGCTGGCGTCCATCTCCTGCAGGATTGACTTGCGCGAGAGTCCCGCGCCGTTGGGGTCCGAGCGCATGCGGCCGTGCACCTTGGTCGCGAGCACGATCTCCTCACGCCGGGCGAAGTCGCGCAGGGCCCTCCCAAGGATCTCCTCGCTGGTGCCGTCCGAGTATACGTTGGCGGTATCGAAGAAGGTGATGCCCGCCTCCAGCGCCTGCCGGATGAAGGGCCGGCTCTCCTCCTCCGGCAGGCTCCAGGGATGGGCGCCACGCTCCGGCACGCCGTAGCTCATACAGCCCAGGCAGATCCTGGACACCTTGAGACCGCTCTTGCCAAGATTCCGGTATTCCATCGCTGCTCCAGATCGGTGCCCAAGGTACGTCACCACCAAGACACCAAGAAGGGCCTGAAGAGGCGAAGAGGCGAGAGTGCATTAGATGACGGGGGGTTGCCCCCGGCGGCGCCGGGGGGGGCCCCCCCCGCGCCCC
>DASXUI010000311.1:0-2851 GCA_036504955.1 Armatimonadota bacterium | reverse complement strand
CGCCTAAGGTCTGTCCCCTCAGCCCCCTCAGCCCCTTCAGTCCCCTCAGCCCCTGTTCCCGTGTCGTGGGGCAGTTGCTACTTGCCGACCACTAGGTTCACCAGCTTGCCGGGGACCACGATGATCTTCTTCACCTGCAGGCCTTCGAGGAGGGCCTGAACCTTGTCGCTGGCCATGGCTAGGCGCTCCAGCTCCTCCTTCGTCGTTTCGGCCGGCACGCTCAGCTTCTCTCGGACCTTGCCGTTGATCTGGACGACGACCTCCACCACGTCCTCGCGGGCCACGGCGGCGTCGGCTTCCGGCCAGGACTGGAAGGCGGCCATGCCGTCCTTACCCAGTCCCTCCCACAGCTCCTCGCCCAGGTGCGGCGCGAAGGGGGAGAGCATCAGGGTCAGCAGCTCGGCGGCTTCAGAGAGGACTGTGTCGGAGATGCCGGGGCGCACGTAGAGCTCGTTCACCAGCTCCATCAGGCCGGCCAGCGCCGTGTTGTAGTGGAAGCGCTCCAGATCCTCGGTCACGCGCTGCAGCGTCTGGTGGGTCTTGCGGCGGACGGCCTGGTCATCCTCTCCCGTGGGGGCGGATGCGGCCAGGGAGGAACGCCAATCCGCCTGGAAGCGCTCGCGGTGGGTGACGACGTAGGTGTACGCGCGGCGCAGGAAGCGCCACACGCCCTCGACGCCCTTCTCGTTCCACTCCGCCTGCTCATCCGGCGGCGCGATGAAGAGCTCGAAGCAGCGGGCCGTGTCCGCGCCGTACTGGTCGCACATCGCGTCCAGGGGCACCACGTTGCCGCGGCTCTTGCTCATCTTCTTGCCGTGCAGGTAGACCGTGCCCTGGTTGAAGAGCCGGGTGAAGGGCTCATCGAAGGGCAGCAGTCCGAGGTCGTGCAGCGCCTCCGTCACGAAGCGGGCGTAGATCAGGTGCATCGTGGCGTGCTCGCGGCCGCCCACGTACTGGTCAACCGGCAGCCAGTGGGCCACCAAGCCCGCATCCCAGGCCTGCGTCTCGTCCTGGGGGCTGGCGAAACGCAGGAAGTACCACGAGGAATCCACGAAGGTGTCCATCGTGTCAACGTCGCGCCGGGCGGGCCCGCCGCAGGTGGGACAGGTGGTGTTCACGAAGGTAGGGGAGCCAGCCAGCGGTGACTCGCCTTTGCCGGTGAAGGAGACATCACTCGGCAGGACGACCGGAAGCTGGTCCTCCGGCACGGGCACCTCGCCGCACTTGTCGCAGTACAGGATGGGGATAGGCGCTCCCCAGTAGCGCTGCCGGGAGATCAGCCAGTCGCGCAGGCGGGTGTTGACCTGGCGACGGCCCGTGCCGCGCTCCTCCAGCCAGTCAGCGATCCGCTCCTTGGCTTCGGTGCTGGGTATGCCGTCAAACTGCGCGGAGTTCACCTGAACGCCCGGATCCACGTAAGCATCCTGCAGCGCCGCCGAGTCCGTCGCCGTGGGGTCCGAGGGCGGCGCGATGACCACGCGGATGGGCAGTCCCTTCTCCTTGGCAAAGGCGAAGTCGCGCGTATCGTGCGCGGGCACACCCATCACGGCGCCGGTGCCGTAGTCCACCAGCACGTAGTTGGCGATCAGCAGCGGCACGGCCTCGCCGGTGGCCGGGTTGATGGCGTTCACGCCCAGGGGCACGCCCTCCTTGGGCGCGTCAGTGGCGGTCCGCTCGATTTCGCTCTGCCGCGCCATCCTCTCCTGGAACTCCCGGACGTCGGCTTCACGGTCCGTGCCTGCCACCAACTCGTTGACCAGCGGGTGCTCCGGTGCCAGGACGAGGTAGGTGACGCCGAAGAGCGTGTCCACGCGGGTGGTGAAGACGGGGATCTTGGCGCCCGTCCCCTCCACGGTGAAGTCCACCTCTACACCCGTGCTGCGGCCGATCCAGTGCCGCTGCATGGTCTTGATCTCTTCCGGCCACTCCAGCTTCTCGTGGTTGCTCAGCAGGCGGTCGGCGTACTGGGTGATCTTGAAGAACCACTGGTCCAGCAGCTTCTTGGTGACCACGGAGTCGCACCGCTCGCACAGACCGTCCTTCACCTGCTCGTTGGCCAGGGCGGTGGCGCAGCTCGGGCACCAGTTGACCGGGGCCTTCTTCTTGTAGGCCAACCCCGCCTTGTAGAACCGCAGGAACAGCCACTGAGTCCACCTATAGTAGTCCGCGTGCGAAGTGACGACGAGCTGATCCCAGTCGTAGCTGAAGCCCATGCGCTCGTACTGCTCGCGCATGCGCTTCATGTTGCTCTCCGTCCAGTCTCCCGGGTGGATCTGCCGCTGGATGGCGGCGTTCTCCGCGTTCAGTCCGAAGGCGTCGAACCCAGGGGGATGCAGGACGTGGAAGCCCTTCATGATGCGGTAGCGGGCCTGGACGTCCCCGACCGTGTAGCAGCGCACGTGGCCCATGTGAAGGTCGCCCGACGGATAGGCGAACATCTCCAGTAGGAAGAACTTGGGCTTACCGGCTGTGGCGGCCAGGGAGTAGGTCCGCTGCTCCCGCCACCTCTGCTGCCACTTGGCCTCAATCTGTTGGGGACTATACTTGTCGTCCATGCTCGCCTTTCCGGGTGGCTGTCGCGGGGAGCCCGAGGAGAACCTCACCACAAAGACACAGAGGGCACAGAGATACACAGAGAGGGCCTACTCCCTCTTGGTGTCTTCGCCTCTGGTAGCCCTTCTCTGTGTTCCTCTGTGCCCTCTGTGTCTCTGTGGTGGGGCAGTTCTTGAGCACCCACTGCGGTTGTTGCCACATTATACCGCCGGTCTCAGTAGGCCGGCAAACAAGCCGGTTGGCTGAGGGGCCGGCCGGACTCGAGAGGAGCGCCGATGCTGAAGGCTATAGGCCTCAC
>DASXUI010000310.1:0-3259 GCA_036504955.1 Armatimonadota bacterium | reverse complement strand
AGTCCCTTGAGCCCCCTCAGTCCCCTGCCCTTCTTGGTGTCTTGGTGTCTTGGTGGTGACGTTACCTGGCCGCTGACTCAGGGGCTAGGCATACCTTCCCAGCGCGGCCACGAGGCGGTCGATCTCGGGCTTGGTGCGCTTCTCGGTGACGCAGACGAGGAGGTGGTTCTCGGAGTCTGGGAGGAAGCGGGAGAGGTCCAGGCCGGGGAAGATGCCTTCGGATGCGAGCTCCTCCACTATCTGGGTGGCCGGGACCGGGGTCTGAACCACGAACTCTCGGAAGAAGTGGCCCTCGAAGGCAAGCGAGAGGCCCTTCAGGCTCGTGATGGCGTCCGCGGCGTAGCGGGCCTTCCGGAGTGAGAGCTCGGCGGCCTGCCGCAGCCCCTCGCGGCCCATCAGCGAGAGGTAGACCGTCGCGGTCAGCGCGCAGAGGGCCTGGTTCGTGCAGATGTTGGAGGTCGCCTTCTCTCGGCGGATGTGCTGCTCCCTGGTCTGCAGGGTCATGCAGTACGCGCGCTGCCCCCGGCTGTCCACCGTGGCGCCGACCACGCGGCCAGGCATGCGCCGCAGGAAGTCCATTCCGCAGGCAAAGAGGCCCAGGTAGGGGCCGCCGTAGCTGGTGCTGAGGCCCAGCGGCTGCCCTTCCCCTACGTAGACGTCCGCGCCGTAGGCGGCCGGTGGGCGCAGGATGCCCAGCGAGACGGGGTCGGCGGCTACCAGCAGGCGTCCACCCTTGTCGCGCACGAGCGTCGAGAGCGCCTCAACGTCCTCCAGACATCCAAAGAAGTTCGGGTGCTGAAGACAGAGCGTGGCTCCTCCGCCCTCCAGCGCCCTTTCCAGCACCTCGGGAGCCAGCCGGCCCGCCGGGGTGGGCAGCGTGACCACCTCCACCTCCAGCGCGGCAAGGTGCGTGCGCACGACCTCGCGCCAGTGGGGGTGTACGCTCTCCGGAAGCAGGATGCGGGGGGTGCCGCGGGAGGCCCCCGCCAGCATAATCGCGCCCTCCGCCATGGAGGTGGCGCCGTCGTAGATGGAGGCGTTGGCTACCTCCATACCACTCAGCGCGCAGATCAGGCTCTGGAACTCGAAGATAACCTGAAGCGTGCCCTGGCTGACTTCCGGCTGATAGGGTGTGTAGGAGGTCGAGAACTCACCGCGACTGGCCAGCGCGGGGACGGCCGAGGGGATGAAGTGGTCGTAGGAGCCCCCGCCCAGGAAGGAGAGGGCGGAGCCCGCGGCCTGGTTCTCGGCGGCCAGCTCCTCCAGCTCGCGTCTGAGCTCCAGCTCCGAGAGGCCCGGCGGAAGGTCAAGCGGGTCCTTCAGGCGTAGGGCGTCCGGGATCTGCTGGAAGAGCTCCTCAGTGGAGCTAAGGCCCAGGGCGGCGAGTAGCTCCGCGCGGTCTTCGGGGGATGTCGGCGTGTAGGGCAAGAGCTAGTCCTCTCCGATGTGCTCGCGGTAGCTCTCCGGGCTCAGCAGTTTCTGGGCCTCCGTGGGGTCGGAGAGCCGCAGCACCACCATCCAGCCCTCGCCGTAGGGGGAGGAGTTCACCAGATCAGGCGCCCCCGCCAGCGCGTCGTTCACCTCAACCACCTCGCCGGAGAGGGGCGAGAAGAGGTCGGAGGCGGCCTTCACGGACTCGATGCCGCCGAAGGCCTCGTCCTTGTCGACCGAACGGCCGGCCGGAGGCAGCTCCACGTACACCACGTCCCCAAGCTCCTCCTGGGCGTAGTCGGTGATGCCGATGGTTGCCAGGTCCTTGTCCAGTCGGACCCACTCGTGGCTCTGGGTGTAGATCAGGTTGTCCGGTACTTCCATTGCTTGCTCGCTTTCACGCCCCCGCGCGGGGCCATCCGAGGTTGTCCCTGGGGCAGACGAGGGTTCGCGCCCTGTCCTTTACGCGGGGCCGAACTTGGGGAATCGGTGGAAGGGCAAGGCCACGACGGTGGCTTGCAGGGGCCGCCGGTCGCCCTCGACCGTTAAGGATGTTCCAGGCTTGGCCGCCCCGACCTTCAGGGAAGCCATGGCGATGGAGGCCTGCAGGTTGGGGGAGAAAGTGCCGCTAGTCACCACCCCAACCTCTTCGTCGCCCGACAAAACGCGGAAGCCGGGACGCGCGATGCCTCGATCCTGAAGCATCAGCCCGCGCAGGCGCCGCATTGCTCCCTCGGCGCGCACCTTCTCGATCGGCCCGTCGCCGATGTAGCCGCCACCCTTGCGGATCACCCAGCCCAGGCCCGCCTCCAGCGGGCAGGCGTCGGCGCTCAGCTCGTGGCCATAGAGGGGGTAGCCGGCTTCCGTACGCAGGATATCCCGCGCGCCCAGGCCGCACAGCGTCACCTCGGGTTGGCCCGCCAGTTGGTCCCACAGCTCCGGAGCGCGGTCCGAGCGGCAGAAGACCTCGAAGCCGTCCTCGCCCGTGTAGCCGGTCCTGGCGATCCATCCCTGGGCCCCTGCCACCTCGCAGCCAAGGACGCCGAAGGAGGGCAGGTCCGCGACCGGAGTCGGAAGGACGCGCCGCAGGGCCTCCACGGACCTTGGCCCCTGAACCGCCACGAGAGACAGCCCTTCGGTGTCGTCACGCAGGTTGGCGCCTTCGGGCAGGTGGCGGCGCATCCAGGCGAGGTCAGTCTCAGTGTTGGAGGCGTTGATGACCAGCAGGTAGGCCTCCTCACCGATGTGGTAGATGATGAGGTCGTCCAGCGCGACGCCGGCCTCGTTGCACAGGAGGGTGTACTGGGCCTGCCCCGCCGCCAGCCGAGCGGCGTCGTTGGTGCAAAGCTTCAGCAGGGCGTTCAGGGCCTGGGGACCAGTGAGGAAGGCCTTGCCCATGTGGCTGACGTCGAAGAGCCCGCAGGAGGCGCGGGTGGCCTTGGCCTCCGCGAGCATGCTGGTGTACTGAAGGGGCATATCCCAGCCGGCGAAGGGCACCAGCTTGGCCCCGGCGGCCTGATGGGCGTTGTAGAGGGCGGTCCTCGAGGGAACCATAGGCTTCACGAACTCCAGTGTCAGGAAGGTCTTGAGGAGAGGATGGCGTCTATCGCGTCAGGCCTCGCGCCACGGGGGTGGGGCGAGAAGTCTAGCCGTGAGTGCGAGAGGGTAGGGGATGGCGCGCGCTCGACCGGATGGCGGGAACGCTCGCCGAGGTTGTCGAAGGAACTCATATAGGCTGTGTCAGCATGGCCAGGTCCCTGGGTGGGCCGTGAGCCGAGCCATGTGAGCGTCTGAAAGGGAACCCAGAGAGTGTACGAGAATCGCTTAG